>NZ_JAJQRC010000040.1:0-27866 GCF_046533115.1 Treponema sp. TIM-1 | reverse complement strand
AGAATAAAATGCCATGCATTTTATTCTAATTGCTTATGCAATAAGGAAATAACATGACCAATCGGTCATGTTATTTCTGCGCGGGTCCTAACGTTGTTCAACAACCGGGCGGTGTTAGTTTCCTCTGTTTGCTCCATAAAAAATCTCCTTTACGCGGAATATTTTTTTGCAAAAAATACCCAACAAATTCCCCGCGCAACGGATCTCCCCGCGAACCGGTGAGCGGGTTCTTCGGTGCAACGACAAAGCTGCGGACTTAAACAATGCCACAGTCCTGCTATGCGCCGTTTGCATTGTTTTTAATATTCGTTGCAATTTCTTTTGTATTGTTGGCAAGTGCGGCCAATATCCTCAATTGTTCTGCAAGAAAACGGAATATGATAATAATAAAAAAACCAATAATTGGTCCGATAATTACTGCCAACACCCCAAAACTCATAAACCCCAGGCCAATCACCTTAAAAAGATAATTTGCGTCTTCGCCTAGAAAAATTGAGGCTATTAGTCCAACACCTGCTCCAATAATACCTATCACTGTTCCCAACCATTCTCCGAATGTTTGTAGTATTTCTGAGAAAATTGGCGTTGCGATAAATTCGGATGTGGCGATATTAGTGACTGTTTTTCGTCTATCCCACCATAATTGAAATCCGATCCAACAAGCAAAAGCGACAACCAGCCATGAAAAGATGAAAGCGACAGTAAATTTTCCCCCATAGCTAAAAAATCCTGAATCGGCGACCTTGAAAATAATCAGAAAGGGAAGAAACAAGTTTATCACCGCCATTACGAAATACACAAGGCTGAAAATTTTTCCTTTGCCAATAAAATCCAAATATGGCTTTGAAAAAGTGAAAAAAGGATTTTTAGTATTTGCAACAAATTTCTCTTTCCATTTGTTTCCACTAGTTTCTAAATCACTCATAAATCACCCCCTATAGTTTTCCTGAAATTTCGAATATTATATTTTATAGTCAATGTTATAATTTGTCAACTACTCGTAATGCCTCATGTCAACGACCAATAGAAATGTCACATCAGAGGAACGTGTTTGCCTCCGGAATGGTCGAGATACCAGCCAGGCGTAACTCTTTCACCAGCCGGTCCTGGTCAACCCCGTGGTTCCGCTCCACCCGTCCTTTAGCCGGTACCAGCGGCTATCCATGGACCCCGGCATGGTGATTTTTGCAATGTTTTTGATGATTTTGACAATGGCGCTTGGGGGAAATCAATTTTATAATGAATCGAGTTGGTTGTATAAATCAAGGGGGGTGCAGTAGTCTCAGGTTATTCCACCATTTTAGTTGTTGGACCAATCCCAGGGGGTTTAGAAAAAAAAAGGACGTTTGACCGTTTTTTCCATGAGCTTGTCCAAAACCAGCCGATGGTAGAGGACACTTTGGTTTAAATAAGATCCATATCGTCCTGACCATACGAAAAGCAGGCCCGGGACTCCGGCTCCATCATCACCGAATTGACGCCGGCCCAGCACAAGCTCTTTGAGGACGCCCTGGCGCCCCTCTATCAGCAGCCGGCCTATGCGTCCTATGCGGACATCATCCGGCGGGTCCGGGAGACCAACTAAGGCATCCGGTAGATTAGCGGGAACTTCCCCCCGATTCGGGGGGTATGGAGCAACGAAGTGCGACATAGGGGGGCGCGACAGGGAAGCGGCGCTTAGAATTACGGTTCGGAAAGAGCGCCCCCCTTCTGTAATGAATATGAAAATAGACCACAAAGATCAGCAATGGGTATTTTACCGGGACATTCAGGGCGAGGAAACCGCTCCGGGGGTGGTTCGGAAGATTCTGGGGTTTTGCGATGCCATGATGTGCGCGGAAAACGCCTTTGAGGCGGGGGCGGTGGGCGCCATGCATAGTCACCCCCATACCCAGATTACCTATGTCGTCTCCGGCCGGTTTCGTTTTACCATTGGGGACGAAGTCCGGGAAGTGGGGCCGGGGGATACCCTCTGCAAGCAAAACGGGGTACCGCACGGCTGTGTATGCCTGGAAACAGGGGTGCTGGTGGATTTTTTTACCCCCATGCGGGAGGATTTTGTGGAGTAGCGGGGGCTCCCGGGCTATCCCCCTGACAAGGCGGCCGCCTTATGATATTATTTTGCAGGTAAAATACTCATAAGGAAGAGTTATGGAATTTCTATTGGAAGGTTTTCTCGCGTTGGGCTGGAAGCAGATCATCATGTTTGGTATCGGCCTGACGCTTATCTATTTGGGGATAGCGAAAGAATACGAGCCGGCATTGCTCATGCCCATGGGCTTCGGGGCGATCCTGGTCAATTTGCCGTTAAGCGGGGTCCTCAATCAGGTTATGCCCGGCATCGGGGAGACCCACGGGGTAATCCAGTGGCTTTTTGAAAAGGGAGTCGGCGCCTCCGAGGTAATGCCCCTGCTCCTCTTTATCGGTATCGGGGCGATGATAGATTTTTCGCCCCTGCTTTCGCGGCCGGTGTATTTTCTCTTTGGCGCGGCCGCCCACTTCGGTATTTTCGCGACCATAACCCTTTCCTGCATCCTGGGCTTCAGCTTAAAGGATGCGGCGGCCATAGGCATTATCGGCGCGGCGGACGGGCCCACCACCATCCTGGTTTCCCAGGTGCTTCGTTCAACGTATTTGGGGCCTATCGCGGTAACGGCCTACTCCTATATGTCCCTGGTGCCGATCATCCAGCCCTTCGCCATAAAGCTTACCACCACCAAAAAAGAGCGGATGATCCGAATGGACCCCGTGCCAAGTACGGAGATCCCCCGGATATTGAAGATTATTTTCCCCATTGCCGTAACCGTCATCGTGGGCTTTATCTCCCCCTCCGCAGTGGCCCTCATCGGCTTTCTGATGTTCGGCAACCTTATCCGGGAATGCGGGGTATTGGAATCCCTCTCTGAAACGGCGCAAAAAAGCCTCTCCAACCTGATCACCCTGCTGCTGGGCATCACCATTGCCTTTACCCTTAAGGCGGAAGAATTCATCACGGCGGATACCCTTAAAATACTCGCCCTGGGGCTTTTTGCCTTTATCCTTGATACCGTCGGCGGGGTGCTCTTTACCAAATTCCTCAACCTGTTTTTAAAGAAGAAGATAAACCCCATGATAGGGGCGGCGGGAATTTCCGCCTTTCCCATGTCCTCCCGGGTTATTCAAAAGCTCGCGCTTAAAGAGGACCCCACCAACATTTTCCTGATGCACGCGGTCAGCGCGAATGTTTCGGGACAAATCGCCTCGGTGGCGGCCAGCGGACTGGTTTTGAGTCTGATTGTCCGGTATTTATGAGCCCCAAAAGGCGGGCGGAGATTTTGCGGGTGAACCCCCGGGTAAAGGAGCGCGGTAAATGAATGAAACGGTTTTGCACGATATATTTGCATCCCTCGACATTATGTGGAAAGGAATGCTGGGCCTTTTTATCGTATGCGGCGGTATTGCGGTAATAATGATGATCATCTCAAAATGGATTAAGCGGAGTTAGTATCTCATGTTACGCAAGGGTCCCAAGAAGAGATTTTAACCACGAACCACACGAACCACACGAACAGAAACAAAGACAAATTGGCGTTTTCACCGGTAGTTCTTTCTTGCTTTCCCACGAACAAAGAAGAGAATTCAGGTATCAATTCCGGAATATCGAAGCAAAAGTTCGTGATGTTCGTGTCGTTCGTGGTGAATTTCTCCTGTGTCTCTATGCGGGGAGATTCTTTGTGGTAATGCTTTTGCCGAAGGCCGAGGGCATGGAGCCGTAAAAGGATTTATAGGCCCGGTAAAAATTCGAGTAATCATTAAAGCCTACCCGGTAGGCGGCCTCCTGCATGTCGGCGCCCTTCAAAATTTCCTGCCGGGCCAAACCCAAACGTTTTGCCCTGATATAATGATTGACCGTGGTTCCCGTGGTTTGGCGAAAGAGAAGGTTAAGATAGTTCTTGCTGATACTGAACCGCCGGGCGATATACTCCAGGCTCAGGTCATCCCGCAGATGTTCTTCCAGATATTTAAGCACCCCCAAAATACGTTTGTCGTTAAAGGCCGGTTCCCGGGTGTACTGGGAATGCAACAGGGTTATCTCCGAAAGCAGGGAGACCAGCCGGCTCTTGAGGGCGATTTTTTGCAGGGGCTGTTCCATGTTCTTACATTCCAGCAGGGCCGTAATATAAAAATTGATATTTCTGGAGGAAGTATTGGGGAAAAACTGGGGGCCCGCATTAAACAGTTTTAAAAAAAGCGATTGTTCCGCAGGATCAAACACTTCCGGCATAAAAAGAACCGAGACCCGGTGGTATAAGCGGAAGGAAAGCGGTTTCCAGCCATGGAAATTGTTCGGCGGCAAGAGGAACAGGCTTTCCGCCACCAGCGGGTACTTATACTCTTCCAAATAGAGTTCCACATCCCCGCTGAAAACATAGATAATTTCATAGTCCGCATGGATATGGGATTGAAAATCCACGCCGGGCCCCATATCGCTTTCATTATTCCATACATCCAGATGGTCGCTATGAATGATATGGTTCTTAGTATCCATAGGGTACTATTATACGATGGGTAGGTGATTTTTGCAATGTTTTTTATGATTTTAGCAATGGCTCCGGTTCGCCCGGCAGCCCTTAACCGGCTATCCCCGCCGCGGCCCGGATAGCGTCCCGCATCTCCACCGCCGCCTTCCGGGCCGCCTCAGCGGCAAAGCGGTTGTCCGCGTCATCGGCGGCCTTTTCCCGGTCACCGGCCCAGGCCCTGAGGATGGACCGGGAGGCATTTACCACCCCGCCGTTTCCGTCCCGCAGGAGCAGGGCCGCATCCTCCGCGCCTCCCCCCTGGGCGCCGTAGCCGGGGATGAGGAAAAAGAGGTTCCCCCGCTTCTCCCGGATGGCCGCAGCCTCCGCCCGTTCGGTACACCCCACCACCGCGCCAAAGGCCCCATAGCCGTATTTTCCCGGACGGCCCGCGGCCAATTCCGCAAGCCGGTCCCCCACCGCATCGTAGAGCCGGCCCCCGGCCGTAAGTTCCTGGTACTCAAAATCCCGCATCCCTTTGTTGCTGGTCCGCATCAGGACAAAGGCCCCCTTGCCCCGGGTATCGGCGTAAGAAAGCCAGGGTTCGATGGAGTCCATTCCCATATAGGGGGAGAGGGTAACAAAATCCGCCTCAAAATCCCCGGCAAAGTGGGCCCCGGCATAGCGCAGGGCCGTATCGGCAATGTCCCCCCGCTTGATATCGGCGATGACCAGGGCGCCCCGGTCCCGAAGATAGGCCAGGGTCTTGGCGTAGGTCTCAAGCCCCGCCAGGCCCAGTTCCTCGTAATAGGCAATCTGGATCTTGAAACAGGCGCTTATGTCCGCCGTGGCATCGATAATCGCCCGGTTAAAGGCCAAAACCGCCTGGGCGTCCGAAGCCGCCCGCCGGCGCTCTTTTGGGGGCAGGTATTCCGCCGCGGTGTCCAGGCCCACGCAGACATGACCCTTGGCAGCTGCCGCTTCGTAGAGTTTATCCATGTTGTACATAGGCGCCTTTAATAGTACGCGAGGTAATCACCGTAAATTTGATTGAGGACATATTCGTAATTCTCAAGAAGCTGCAGCTCCTCGGAGTAGGTTATGTCACTGTTGTTGTTGATGTCGGCGAGGTAATCCCTGGTGGTCCGGACGATCTCCAGACAGTTCTCCAATTCCACCGCGATCCTGGTTTGTTCCGTGGATCCCGATGAATTCGACCCCTCCTGGTAAAGGACATTCCGGCGGCTGCTGCCTGCCAGGGCCTGACTAACAGACACGACCCGGTTCCCGACATTCATGAGGCTCTTCCCCAGGGTAATAATCCCATCGACTTCCCGGATCCGCAGGTCGGTCAAAGCCCGCTGGTTTTGTACCGCCGCGTGGCTGACCGTGAGGGGAAAAGGTCCGGTCCGCCAGGTCCGCCCCTGGATATCGGTGTATATCACGGAAAAGGCGCCTAAGGCATTCAACGGGGTGGTATTTTCCAGATTCGCCGTGACGACCAGGGTCTTCGTATCCCCGTTATGGAGGGTCCCAAGGGGAAAGCGCAAAAGACCATCCATGACCGCATAACGATACCCCCAGACTTCCCGCAAACGTACCCCCGGCGACAGGGAAAGTTCCAGGCTGAGCTGCCACACGGCGGGAACCACCAGCCGGTCCAGATCGCCGCTAAAGGCTTGTTCCATGGTCTCAAAATCCCGGATGAACCGGAACGCGCCTCCCCCGGCGGCGGCGATATCCGCCATCAGGTTACTATCGCTGTCCATTCCCAGGGCAATGGTGGAAATATCAATGCCCTGGTTGTTATAAAAACTGTTTGCCTTCAGGAATTCCGGTTTAGGACAGCCGCTATTGTCCCTTCCCCCGGTGAGGAGGATTACCCGGTTGAGGTAATCGCCCTGATAGTTGGCCTCCACCTCGGCATAGCCCACGAGCATACCCTGGTACACATCGGCGGCGCCCTCGGGCTCCAGGCCCTCAATCAGCGCCATGAACTGATCCCGGTCGGCCTGATTTTGGATCAGGGTAGGCGGCACCAGCAGTTCTATCTGACTGCCAAAGGTAACCACCGATATGATGTCCCGTTCCCGGACCAGGTCAATATAGGCGCGAAAGGCTTCCTTGACCCACTCAAGTTTATCATTCTCCATGTAAACGCTGGTATCAATGACAAAACTGAGGTTCATGGGGGGCAGGGCCGCAAAATGCTCCTTTTTACCTTTCAGGCCGATCATGAGATAGGCCGTGGAATCCCGGATATCCGTCAGGGGGATTACATTAAAGGGTCCACTTTGGGGGAGGGGATAACCATAATCCGCCTGGGCGATATACTGGTTAAGCCACACCTCCTGGGGGGGAGCAACGTAACTCAGCCCGCCCAAAGGGGAATCTATGCCTTCGTAAATAGCCTGGGAAATCCCGGATGCGCCGAGGATAGATGGAAGGAGGAGGCCCGCTATGATAAGAAAAACTCTTCCGTATTTCATATTTCCTCCTTTGGTGATTCACCGATCTAATTATAGCGTTACCGGGCATCAAAAACAACCCGGCCGCCGTGGATGGTCATCAGAACCATACCCCGCAATTCCCGGCCCGAAAAAGGAGTGTTACGGCCCCGGGACTTAAAAAGATCCGCCTCCACGGTTTGGACCGCGTTGCTATCGGCGATAAACAGATCCGCCCGGAACCCCGCCGCGATCCGGCCCCGGTCCCCCCCCAGGCCCAGGATCCGGGCGGGGGCCCCGCTCATCAGGGCGGAAAGCCGCGAAAGGCTTATCCCCCCGGGGCCCGGGCCCCGGACCAGTTCCGTTAAACACACCCCAAAGGCCGTCTCCAGGCCAATAAAACCCGGCGCGCCCGCGGCCTTGCCGGCCTGGGTATGGGGGGCGTGGTCCGTGGCAATGGCGTCGATGGTCCCATCCAGGATCCCGGCGATAAGGGCCTGCCGGTCCACTTCGGACCGCAGGGGCGGGTTTACCCGGCCGTGGGACTCAGGTCCCAGGCGCCGGGCATCTTCTTCGGTAAGGGCGATGTGGTGGGGGGTGGCCTCACAAGTGAGGAAAAATGAACCGGGAGTCGCATCCACCCCCCCGCGCCCCGATTTTACGGTTTTTTTGGCCGCCCTGATAAGGTCCACCGCTTCCGTGGTGGACACATGGGCGATGTGAATATGGCAGCCCGCTTCCCGGCCCAACGCCAGGGCCCGGCGGGTCCCCTGGTTCTCCTCAATACGGCTCCACAGCTCCCGGCCCTGTCCGGCTTGCCGGGCGGCCTCGGCCTCGGGCCCGCCGGCGTCGCAGTGGCAGGAAACAGGGAGGCCTAAACGGCGGGCCTCGGTAAGGGCCGCGAGGAAGAGGCCGTCGTCGGCCACGTCCCGGCCGTCCTCGGAGAGGAGCCGGGGGGTATAGGGCCCGGGGGCTCCTCCGGCTGGAGCAGCCAGGGCTGTGATACCGGAAAGTTCCCGGCCCTCCATAGCCCGGGTAAGGGACAACACCGGGTAGAGGTCGATAAGGCCCAGGGCATCGGAACGGTTTTTGAGGCGGGCCGCTTTTTCGGCGGTATCAATTACGGGCCTGGTATTGGCCATACAGACCACGGTCCCGTAACCCCCGGCCGCGACGGCCAGCCCCGCCGATTCCAGGGTTTCCGCGGGAAGACCGGTTGCATCATCCGGAAAACCGGGGTCCCGAAAGTGGGCATGGAGATCCACCAACGCGGGCAAAAGCACCGCCGGGCCGCCGGTCCCTGGGGGGCATAGGCGTTCACCGTCGATGATGCAGCCGGCATCAGAGGGGGCCGGACCGGGGATCAGTTCCCGGATAAACCCGTCCTCAATGACCACCGAACCGATCCGGTCCATGGTTTCATCCACGATGCGGAAATTTTTCAGTATAAGCCGGTGAGCCATAACCTCTCCAGCTTAACCGATAGTTATGCCCCTGGCAAGGACCGGCTGCTAGGAGACAACCTGGGCCTGGGGGCTCAGGACCTTGGATATGTGGTAACAGTAATTCCCCAGTTTTTCGATCCGCCGGACCATGTCGATAAAGAGGAGCTCGGTTTTTACATTTTCCCCGGCCTCGATCCGCTTACGGCCCAGTTTACGGAGCTTTTTCTGGGAACCGTGGATCCGCTGTTCCAATTCCTCCGCATGGTTCCGCTCCGCCTCCGAAAAGCGGGCCCCTAAACGGGCCTGGACAAAGGAAAGGAACTCCTCCACCAGCCCTGCATAGGGGGAGAGGGCCTCCATCTCCTTTTGTTTAAATATCATCTCTTTTTTGACCCCCCGTTCCAGGATGATGCTCAGGCCGTAACAATCGTCGATCATATCCTCCAGTTCCGCTATCACCCTGAGCAGTTGGGATACGTGGTGTTCCGACCGTTGATTCAGGGAATTGGAGGAACATTCGATCAGGAAACGGGTCAGTTCTTCCTGCATTTCATCGGCGAGGCTTTCCTTCTTTTTAAGATCCTCCACCAGGACAGCGGCCTTCTCCGCATCGATATTTTCCATGACGACCCTGAATTGGGCAAACATGGAGGAGGCGATCCCCGCCATATCCCGGATCTCCTTTTCCGCCCGGAGGATGTTGAATTCCGGCGTGTTTTGAATGGAACCCGAGAGGTATTTGAGCCGGTAGGGACCCGGGGCCGGTCCCTCCCCCTTTATCAGGAAGCTTACCAGGGACGCAAAGGGCGTGACAAAGGGCAGGAAAACCAGGGTGTTAAGCAGGTTAAAAACCGTATGGAACATGGCCAGATGGGTGGTAACCCCCGCCCCGACTATTTCCCCGGGGGTGATAAAGTCCACCAGGGCGATGAGGGGCCGGAAAAAGATCAGGGCCCACACCGAGCCGATCACGTTGAAAAGGATGTGCACCAGGGCGGCCTGTTTCGCCGCGGTTTTGGTCCCAATCGCGGCCATGGCCGCCGCAACGGTGGTACCGATATTGGCCCCCAGGATCATGGCCGCGGCAATGGGGAACCCGATCACCCCCTTGAAGGTCATGGTGAGGACGATGGCGGTGGAGGCGCTGGAGGAATGGGTCAACAGGGTGATGACGAACCCTACCCCGGCCCCCAGAAGGGTGGAAAGAAAACCGAGATTTGAAAAGGCTCCGACAAAATCAAAGGCCTCGGCGCTGAGGGCGGGCATGGATTTGGTCAGAAAATCCAGCCCCAGAAAGAGCAGCCCCAGCCCCAGGAGCACCTCCCCAAAATCCCGGGTTTTCCGGTGGCTTACCTTGAGGATGAATCCAATCCCCACCGCAGGCACGGCCAGGGCGGAGATATTGAGGGAAAAACCCACCAGGGAGACGATCCAGGCGGTAACGGTGGTGCCGATATTGGCCCCCATGATCACCCCAATGGCCTGGATCAAGGTAAGGAGCCCCGCATTGACAAAGGATATGACCATGGCGGTTACCGCCGAGGAAGACTGGATGATGGCGGTTACCCCAAACCCGGTCAAAACCCCCGCAAACCGGTTTCCGGTCATGAAGCCCAGGACCTTCTGCAGCCGGTCCCCGGCAGCCTGCTGGATGCCGTCGCTCATCACCTTCATCCCATAGAGAAAAAGTCCCAGACTCCCAGCCAGCCGAAAAATTATCTCAATATATTCCATCTATTTTATTATACGCCTTTTTATGCATTTTACCTACCCCTGAACACCCCGGCGCTATTGACAAAATTTTTTCACTGATATATCCTATTAAAACGATAATAATACTCAATAAAGGACGGGTCATGAAATTTACTACCCTTGCGGTTCATGGAGACGGGAAGCCGGGGGAAAACACCGGCGATGTGGTCCCGGCGGTCCATCTCGCGACAAGCTACCGGCAGCCGAAACTGGGGGAATTTCAGAACCATGTCTACACCAGGGGGACCAATCCGACCCGGCTTGCCCTGGAAAAACGCCTTGCCCTGCTGGAAGGGGCCCGCTATGCCTTTGCCTTCAGTTCCGGCATGGCGGCAACCAGCACGGCTTTTCACTTGTTCAAAAGTGGCGACCGGATTCTGCTGAACGACAACGTATACGGCGGGACTTTTCGCTATGCCTCAAAACTGTTCGGCAGCATAGGGCTTTTCTACGATCTGGTGGAGGACTTTAACACGCTGGATTTTGACGGTCTCCCCGGCGACGTACGGGGGATTTTTCTGGAAAGCCCCTCGAATCCGCTGCTCCGGGTTACGGATATACGGCGCCTGGCGGAGCAGGCCCATGGCCGGGGTATTACCCTGATGGTGGACAATACCTTTATGTCGGCCTATCTGCAAAGGCCCCTGGATCTGGGGGCCGATATCGTGGTCTATTCGGCGACCAAGTACTATGGGGGCCATTCGGACATTCTGGCCGGGGCGCTGGTCCTGAACGACGAAGAAAAAGCCGAAAAGGTAAAACTGCTCCAGAATACCCTGGGGAATCCCTTAAGTCCGGCGGATTCCTATCAGCTTGAACGGAGCATAAAAACCCTCGCCCTCAGGATGGATCGCCAGTGCGCCAACGCCGCGGCCCTGGTGGATCTGCTCCGTACCCACCCAAAGGTCAAGCGGGTTTTTTACCCCTCCATAGGTGAGGAGAACCGCCGCATCCAGGAATCCCAGAGCCGGGGATTCGGCGCGGTGCTGTCCTTTGTGTTACGGGAAGGCTGCGATCCCGGGCGTTTTATCGGCGCGCTTTCGCTGTTTGACTTTGCCGTAAGCCTGGGCAGCGTTGAATCCCTGGTGTGCCATCCGGCAAGTCAGACCCACGAAGCCTTTTCCCCGGAATTGCGGAAAAAGGCGGGTATAGAGGACGGCCTGCTGCGCCTTTCCATCGGCATTGAGGATATCGAGGATCTGCTGGCGGATGTGGAACAGGCGTTGGAAGCGGCGTAACGGAACAGGAATTACGCGGATATGCAGCCGGTCGTTGACCGGTATCCGCACTAGATACAGGCGTCAGGCCGGGACGGGGATATACTCCCCGCAGGACTAACCTGGAACGAGAGGTTCTGCCCGGGATGCCGGGAGAGGTTTTATATGAAAAAATTGTTTGTGTTTGGACTGGTCCTTGTGCTGGCGGTTTCCGCTTTTGCCGGGGCAAAAAAAGAGAGCGCCGCCAATTCCCTGGAGCGGATTAAGGCCGCGGGGGAACTGGTTATCGGTATTGAGGGGACCTACCCGCCCTACACCTACCATGATGCGGCGACCAACAAACTTATCGGCTACGATGTGGAAGTGGCCGAGGCCATTGCCGCAAAGCTTGGGGTAACGCCCAAATTTGTCGAATCCAAGTGGGATTCGCTTATTATCGGGCTTGATTCCGGCCTTTGGGACACGGTGATCAACCAGGTGGGGGTTACCGCGGAACGGAAGGAGAAGTATGACTTCACCGTTCCCTATACCTACACCCATGGGGTGGTCATTGTGCGGGCGGATAACGACGGCATTAAAACCTTCGAGGACTTGAACGGCAAGTCTTCGGCCCAGACCATTACCAGCAACTGGGCCCAGCTTGGGGAACGGTACGGCGCGAAGATAATCGGGACCGATGGGTTCAACGAATCGGTACAGCTGGTTATTGACCGGCGGGCCGACGCAACCATCAACGACGATGTAACCTTTGCCGATTACCTCAAGGAACATCCCGAAAGCCCCACCAAGGTGGTAGCCACTTCCACGGATGTAACCGAAAGCGCGGTGATCCTCGCGAAGAACCAGAAAGAACTGCTGGACGCTATCAACAAAGCGCTGTCGGAACTTTCCGCCGACGGGACCCTGACCAGGCTGTCGCAGAAATACCTCAACCTTGATGTGTCCAAGCGGTAGGCGCTACAAATGACGGACTGGTCGCGGCCCATCAGAATAATCGGCGAAGCCTTCTGGCCCATGCTCAAGGCAGGGCTGCTGCTTACCATGCCCATGACCATAGCTTCCTTTGGCGTGGGCCTGGTAATCGCCTCTATTACCGCGTTTATGCGCCTTTCAAAGGTAACGGTTCTGCAGAAAATCGCCTCGTGCTATGTCTGGGTATTCCGGGGGACGCCCCTTTTGGTGCAGCTCTACATCGTGTTCTTCGGACTCCCCAGTATGGGCATTAAACTGGGGGCCATTCCCTCGGCCATAGCGGCCTTTTCGTTAAATGTCGGGGCCTACTGTTCCGAATCAATCCGGGCCTCCATCCTGGCCATACAGAAGGGCCAGTGGGAGGCGGCCTATTCGTTGAGTATGACCAAATGGCAGGCCCTACGGCGCATTATCGCGCCCCAGAGCTTTGCCATAGCCCTGCCCCCCCTGAGCAATACCTTCATCAGCCTGGTAAAGGATACCTCCCTGGCGGCGAATATCACCATCGCGGAGATGTTCCAGACCACCCAGCGTGTCGCCGCCCGTACCTACGAGCCCATGCTCCTCTACTGTCTGGCCGCCCTCATCTACCTTGCCTTTTGTACCGTCCTTACCGCCCTCCAGGGAAAGATGGAAAAGGCCCTGTCAAAAGGACGCTGATATGGTCTACCTTGACGCCGTAAAAAAGAGCTTTAAACTGGGGCTGCACAAGGCCCTGCCGGTGCTGCGGAACATCAATTTCCACGCCCCCCGGGGAAAGACCACCGCCCTTATCGGCCCCTCGGGCGCGGGAAAATCGACGATGCTGCGCTGCATCAATCTGCTTGAGATCCCCGACGAAGGGATACTCCGGGTGGCCGGCAAGGAGATCCGTTTTGAAAGGAACGAAACCTTTTCACCCCTGGCCAAAGCCCATTTTGTCCGTCAACGGGATATTCTGGATCTCCGGCGGCATACGGGCATGGTATTCCAGAACTTTCAGCTCTTTCCCCATAAGACGGTCCTGGAAAATATTATGGAAGGGCCGGTACTGGTAAAAAAGGAAGACCCCAAAGAGGTCCGGGCCTTTGCCCTTGCCCTCCTTGAAAAAGTTGATCTGGCCGACAAAACAGACAGTTACCCTTCCACCCTTTCCGGGGGCCAGCAGCAACGGGCGGCCATAGCCCGGGCCCTGGGCATGCGGCCGGACGTGCTGCTCTTTGACGAACCCACCAGCGCCCTGGACCCGGAACTTGAACGGGAGGTCCTCAAGGTTATCCGAACCCTGGTTGAGGAAAACAACACCATGATCATCGTGACCCACAATCTGCTGTTTGCCCGGGAGGTCGCCGACTTTATCGCCTTTCTTGACGGCGGCGAAGTGGCCGCCTACGGTACGCCGGCGGAGATTTTCGGCAAGACCATGCCCAAACGGGTCACCGATTTTATCGCCGCCATGTCGCCGGAGGATTATGTCATATGAATTTTTATAAACTCCAGGGAGCGGGAAACGATTTTATTATCATCAACAACATCAAAGAAAAAATTCCGGAGGAAAAAATCCCCGGGATAGCCGGACGGATCTGTACCAGAAAGTTGTCGTTGGGGGCCGACGGCCTCCTCCTGATCGAGGCGGCGCGGCATGGGGGCGGGGGCGGCGGCGGCGTTGCCGCTGCCGTTGCCGTCAGGGTATTCAACGCCGACGGCAGTGAATCGGAGATGTGCGGAAACGGAATGCGCTGCGTCGCCCGGTACGTCTTTGAGGAGGGCCTGGCACCGAAAGAGGCAGAAGCCGGCGGCCGCATCGTCATAGAGACCATGGCCGGGGACATTGAGGCCCTGCGGCTTTCCCGGCGGCGCTTCAGAATACGGCTGCAGGATCCCTCGGTACTGGAGGAAGGCCGTTCCATAACCGTTCAGGGAAGGACCTACCGGTACACCTATGTTGAGTTGGGGAACCCCGGCATTCCCCACATCGTCCTTGACGGGATTCCCTGGAAAGACCCTTCGGGAACAGGTGAAGATTTTTCACCCGACACGCTGCGCGAGTTGGCGCGGACCCTGCGCTTTCACCCGGACTTCCCCAAGGGGACCAATGTGAATTTTTGCCGGGTCCGTGAAGACAACGGCGTTGATCTTTTGACCTACGAGCGGGGGGTGGAAGATTTTACCCTTGCCTGCGGAACCGGGGCCGGGTCCGCCGCCCTTGCCCTGAAATGCCGGGGAGCGGCAGGCGGGGAACGGGTATCGCTTTTCGCGCCGGGGGGGCTTTTGCTTGTCGAAGTTGTCCGGAAAGAAGACGGAGGATACGGTCTTTTCCTTACCGGCGATACCAATTTTGTCGCCCGGGGCGAGATCCTCGACGACGATTTATATATAATTGGTAAGGAGGAGGAATCATGCAGCAGGAAATAACGATACGGCGGGGCATAGAAAAAATAAGCCTGGGACAGTACCCGACGCCCCTGGTCCGGCTGGAAAATATCAGCAGGGAAACGGGGGTCAATTTTTATATAAAGCGGGATGATCTTTCCGGCGTTGTTTTCGGCGGAAACAAGGTGCGCAAACTGGAGTACCTGCTTGCCCACGCAAAGGCCCGGGGTTTCGATACCATCCTGACCGCGGGCGGCGCCCAGAGCAACCACGCGGTTCTGACCGCCGCGTGCTGCAGGAAACTTGGACTGGACGTGCTGCTCCTCCTTAAAAAACGGGGGGTAACCGAACCCAGGGGAAATCTCCTGCTCGCCGGCCTGATGAACGTACCGGTGCGGTTCGTTGATACCGACAGCTACGCCGATGTGTATGCCGAAGCAGAGACCACCATGGAAGCCCTGGGGGCCGCGGGCAAAAAGCCCTGGCTCATCCCCGTAGGCGGCTCGGTCCCCCTGGGCGCCCTTGGCTACCTTGACGCTGCCGAAGAAATCGCCTCCCAGGCCGGGGAACTGGGTTTTCCCGTACACCACATCCTTTGCTGTTCAGGCTCCGGCGGCACCCATGCGGGCCTCCTCCTGGGGGCGAAAACGCTGGGCGCCAAGGTTACGGGCATCGTGGTTTCCGTCGAGGAAGATTTTCAGGCGGAGATATACAAACTTGCCCGGGAAACAGCACAGCTCGCCGGAATCGAAACGGATATTGTGTTAGACGACGTGGTACTGAAAGAGTACATAGGCCCCGGTTACGCCAAGCCTTCGGAAGAAGGTGACGCCGCCATCCGGTTTATGGCGGAAAAGGAAGGTATTTTCCTTGACCCGGTATACACCGGCAAGACCTTCGCCGGTTTCCTGGACCTGCTCTCGAAGGGCTTTTTCGCCCCGGACGAAAACGTAGTCTTTGTGCATACCGGCGGCGGCCCTGCGATCTTTGCCCTGTATCAATGAACAGCAATGCTCAGTTCCAACAAAGAAGAGAAAAACCACGAACCACACAAACCTCACGAACCATACGGACAATGTAAGAAATTCACCACGAAGGCGCAGAAGGCGAGGAAGGAAGGAAAGGAATTAAGAATGATGGTGGCGCCAGGCGCCATTGCGCTTAACCGAACTAATGGAATTTAACCACAAAGGCGCAAAGTAGACCGCTGCGCGGTCAATTAAATGAGAAGAAGGGAAGAAAGGAGAATTAAGAATGACGGTGGTGCCAGGCACCATTGCGCTTAACCGCCCCCATGAGCGGTTTGTCTGCCTAGTAATTCGCCAGATTGTTCCGTGCGACCTGATTATTCGGATCAAGCTCTAATGCCCTTATCCAGTCCGCACGAGCGCGGTTCCTGTCCCCTTTACCGTAATACGCAACTCCGCGGTTAAGGTGCGCATTGGCAAAATTGGGGTCCAGCCGGATCGCTTGATTTAAGTCCGCGATTGCTCGATCGTAGTCGCCTTTGCTATTATACGTATTTCCCCGGTTGTTATACGCATCGGCATAATTGGGGTCCAGCCGGATCGCTTGATTTAAGTCCGCGATTGCTCGATCGTAGTCGCCTTTGCTATTATATGTATTTCCCCGGTTGTTATGTGCCATTAATTTCTGAATATTTCTGGATAGATATTGACAAAATATAAAAAGTTCTCTATGGTAATTTATAAAACAAGGAGAAAATTGAATGAAAAACATTGAAAAGATTGCTCAAAGCATAAAAAAATACAGAGAACAGGAAATAAAAGCTAATATACGACACCCAGCATTTGGGCGTTCTGATGGGCGTTTTAACAACGATGAACAAACATTTTGGATTGTTCTAAGTCAGCATAGCTCAGGTGATGCGCTTACAAGTAATGGTAATGATATATCAGTTTCGAGAGACGCACCATTGGGGGCGATCCTTATACAAAATTATGATGGTGAACATAGTTATACTGTACGGGGAAAATTTAGAGGTGAGGTCTATGAAAACACCATAAAAATTTATAACAGGGCAAAATATGTTCCTACTTTTGATGAAGACATTATAGCATATGATATTGTAGTCAATATTTCCAATGATAAAAACACATATTTATATCGAAACCTTTCGGAACTTATCAGTAAACTAGCTTTTATGAATCAAGAAATTAGGAAAACACAAGAAGGATTAGACAAAGTAATAATAGAGCAAGAAGAAGCGCAAAATATTTTAGTAAAGGCTGAATCAGAACGAAAAGAAGCGAAAGAAATATTGTTGGCTATTGCAGAACAGAAGAGAAAAGAGGCCGAAGATTTACGAGGAAAACTCGAAAAAGAAAAACAAAAACAACAAAGCATAGTAATCAGTGCACAGAAATTTATCCGTCAAAATGCCGAATTGCGATGGCAGCCTATTCTTGATCCGAAGCAGGACGCCATAAAACGTGAGAAAATATTTGATGGGGGGACTCTTGTTATTAATGGTGGTCCCGGCACGGGAAAAACCACATCATTAATACAGCGGATAAAATTTCTTACGTCAAGCACAATAGAAGAGTATATAACTTTAAGCACCAAGCAAAAAGAAATATTATATAATCAGAGAACCAGTTGGATATTCTTTTCTCCCAGCAAGTTATTGGCATTATTCTTAAAAAACAGTATGGCTAAAGAAGGTCTTATTGCAAGTGATAATACGGTTAAAGTCTGGGGAAAACAGAGGGATGATATTATACGGTTATACGGGTGGGTTGAAGAAGAAAACCGTGCTTTCAGATTTTACAGACCAGATGGCAATCAGACAGATCATTGTTTGTTCAATAATCAAAGAAGAACGATTGAAATGATTCATGATTTTGAAAAATATTATTTGAAGCGTCAGTTGGAAAAACTACAAAACAAAGCAGATGTTAATGATCATCAAATATCTAATAGCATTAACGATATTGAGAATTTATTACAGGAATGTCTTAAAATTGAAATGCGAAAAAAGCAAATGGAAACCCAAGGGAAAAACAAAGAAATTGATGATGACGCAATATTTAATAAAATATGTTCAACATTATTGAATGATATACCAGCCACATACAAACTGTATAGAAAAGAACAATACAAGCAAGAAAATAAAGATTGGAATATTAGACTTCTTGATGGTTTATTAAAAGATAATGGCAACTCTTTATTACATCAGGACGAACGGTCGTTTTTGATTTGCTTTGTAAATATTTTTTGTCGAAAAATATACAAGCGCTTTTCTTCATACTGGCAAGGACTTAAACACCCTTGTATATCAACCTATAGAGCGCACTGTAAACCGGTTATAGCAATTGATGAAGCAACTGATTTTTCTGCAATAGATTTATTGGCAATGCATAGTTTGGGCCATCCAGAATTCTCGTCAATTACGCTCTCCGGAGATCTGCTACAAAGAATGACAATTAATGGGATAAGGGAATGGGATGATTTTTCAAATGCAGTAGAGTCTTTAAAAATAGAAAATCTTACAATATCTTATCGCCAAAGCCCGACTCTTTTATCATTGGCCCAAAAAATTTACCAATATTCAACGAATAAAAATGCCGAATATATTTCATATATAGGCTACAATCCCATAGAACCTAAACCTTTGATGAAAATATCAGGCAATACGAAAGATAAAATAAAGTGGATTGCAGATCGCGTGAGGGAAATAGATGTTATTTATAGACAATCAGTAGGTAGTCTGCCGTCAGTTGCCGTATTCGTGCCAGAAGAAGAGCATATAAACGATTTTGTCAACAATCTTAATGAACAACTTGAAGGAGATATTCCTGTTTTAGGATGTCCAAATGGAATGGTATTAGGTGACAGCAGTGATGTTAGAGTATATTCAATTGATAAAATAAAGGGACTTGAATTTGAAGCGGTGTTTTTTCATAATCTTGATCAATTGGAAAAGCTGCAAAACAATCTTTTATTGAAATATCTTTATGTAGGGCTTTCAAGAGCTACATTTTATCTTGGAGTGACTCTTTCAAAAAAAGTAGATAATAACCTGCATTTTATTGAAGAATACTTTGAACAAAATGGGAATTGGCAATTAAAAATAAAAGTTGAGAATAGTGAAGCAGAAATTAACGGCGCATAACAGGACTGTTTACGCTTCGCCGCCAGTAGGCGGCTCGGCCTCCGCAACGGCTAGGTCATTCCGCTACGCTCCATTCCCACGCCGTTGCTCCGGCACATTTTGCCAGCCCTGGTCTTTGCTTCGCAAAGCCCTTATTCGGGCTGGCAAAACGTCGTAAACAGCCAAAACGTTATACGCATCGGCATCATTGGGGTCCAGCCGGATCGCCTGGGTATAGTCCGTGATTGCCCGATCGTAGTCCCCTTTGTTCTTATACGCAAATCCCCGGTTGTAATACACAAAGGCATCATTGGGGTCCAGCCGGATCACCTCGGTAAAGTCCGCTATGGCCCGATCGTAGTCCCCTTTGTTGGTATACATAATTCCCCGGTTGTTATACGCAAGGGCAAAATTGGGGTCCAGCCGGATCGCCTGGGTATAGTCCGTGATTGCTCGATCGTAGTCCCCTTTGTTGGTATACACAAATCCCCGGTTGTAATACACAAGGGCATCATTGGGGTCCAGCCGGATCGCCTCGGTAAAGTCCGCTATGGCCCGATCGTAGTCCCCTTTGTTGGTATACATAATTCCCCGGTTGTTATACGCAGCGGCATAATTGGGGTCCAGCCGGATCGCCTCGGTAAAGTCCGCTATGGCCAGTTCATAATCCCCCCGGGTGGCGAACAGGATGCCCCGGTCAAGGAAGGTCCCGGCGGTTTTCGGCGCGGCCTTTTCAGTTTCTCCATACGAGGCGGTTTTGACGGCGGGCTTTTGATTGGCAAGGGCGGTAACCATGCGCCGCAGCGCCGCGTCCCCCCGCACGTCAAGGCGGGTGACGCTGTCCCGGGCCGCGCTTTCCACGTTGACCGCGTTGGCCCGGTAGCGGTAGGGGCCGCCGAGTTCCGTAAGCTGCCCGGTAATCACCAGGTCCGCGCCCAGGAATTTGCCGATGGACCGGGCGCTTTCATCGCTCACCTCTCCGCTCATCTGAAAGTTCAGTTCCCGGTATACATATTCAAGGTTTTGGCGGTCCGCCACCTCCATGTCCCGGTCAACCAGCGCGCCGGTCAGTTCTTCCATAATATAGTCCGAAAGGCCGGCGCTGGGCGATTCCCACGCCACGATTGCCACCCGGCTTCCGGCGGGCAGGTCCGCCGCTATCTTTTCCGCCGACTGCTCGATGGCTTCCCCCAGGCTTACGCCCTCCCCCTCAAAAACAGGGCTGTCGTCCGGCGGGACCGTTTGAGAAACTTGATAGCGGGCAGGGACGGTCCCGCCGCTCCCGGTGGTGGCGCAGGCGGCAAAGAACACAATTAATACCCCGGCAAATGCCCAAAAAGCCTTTTTCATTTTGTATCTCCCTGCGGTAGTACCTTGTAAACACTAAACGGCCATGCATATACAGAATTTAAGAAATTCACCACAAAGGCGCAGAAGAAATTAAGAATGAAAAGTGAAGAGTGGGCATTCTTCCTCATTCCTCCCTCCTCGCTTAAATCTTCTCTCTCCTTTCTCCCCTTCTTCGCCTTATTCGCCTTCGTGGTCAAATTCTCTTTCTTCCCTATCTGCACGGCAAGCCCTATTGTAGTAATTACGGAAAATCTACACAATAGCCGGTCGTCCCCTGCGGCAATTCTTCAACAAAGAAGAGAAAAACCACGAACCACACAAACCTCACGAACAAAAGAGAGAGTTCAGGTATAAATTCAGGAATATCGAAGCAAAAGTTCGTGGTGTTCGTGTCGTTCGTGGTTAATCCTATTCTTCCTGCGTAACATGAGTAACTATGAGGCAATTCCTGCCCTTTACAAAGCGGGCCTTTTCCGGTATTTTATGAGCATTATGAAGAAAATTTCCCTTACCGGGATCAAACCCACGGGGATCCTCCACATCGGTAATTACTTTGGGGCCATAAAACCGGCCCTGGAACTTACCAAAGAGTACGATGCCCGTTATTTTATCGCCGATTATCACGCCCTTAATACGGTGAAGGACCCCGTGGAGCTGACCGCCCATATCCGGCAGGTGGCCGCGGGCTGGCTGGCCTCGGGGCTGGACCCGGAGAAGGTCATCTTTTACCGCCAGAGCTCCATCCCCGAAACCTTTGAGCTTACCACGTTCCTCATGGCCTTTACCGCCAAGGGGCTTATGAACCGGGCCCATGCCTACAAGGCGGCGGTTCAGGAAAACGCCGAAAAGGGGGATGATCCCGATGCGGGGATCAA
This sequence comes from Treponema sp. TIM-1, assembly GCF_046533115.1. Lineage (NCBI taxonomy): Bacteria > Pseudomonadati > Spirochaetota > Spirochaetia > Treponematales > Treponemataceae > Treponema > Treponema sp. TIM-1. The sequence goes on along the minus strand of NZ_JAJQRC010000040.1, from coordinate 6,846 downwards.
CATGGGGCTTTTTACCTACCCGGTGCTGATGGCCGCGGATATCCTGCTTTTTGATTCCGATGTGGTCCCGGTGGGACAGGATCAGTCCCAGCATGTGGAGATGGCCCAGGACATAGCCCAGGCGGTGAACTTCAACTATAAGGCGGAACTCCTCCGGGTGCCGGAGGTGTCGATTCGGGAAAATGTCGCGGTGGTGCCCGGCCTGGACGGGCGGAAGATGAGCAAGAGCTACGGCAATGCCATTCCCCTCTTTGCCCCGGAAAAGGAGCTGCGGAAGCTCATCATGCGGATAGTCACCAATTCCCAAGGGGTGGAGGAGCCCAAGGAACCGGAGAGCTCCCAGGTATACCTGCTCTACAAACTTTTTGCCACCGCGGAGGAACAAGCGGCCCTGGCAAACCGTTACCGGGCGGGGGGCATGGGCTGGGGGGAGGCCAAGGAGGAACTTTTCCGGGTGGCGAACCGGGAACTGACCCCCCTGCGGCAGCGTTTTGAGGAACTCCTGGCAAACCCGGCGGGGCTCGACACTATCCTGGCCCAGGGCGCGGAAAAGGCCCGGCCCATTGCCGCCCGAACCGTAAACCGGCTCCGTAAGGCCGCGGGGCTAGGCTAAATCCTGGCTTCCTGCGCTCCCTTTTTAATGCTCCAGCGGCCCTCGTTTTTCTCAAAGTCCGTAGCGGTCATTTGGATCTGCCTGCCGTCTTCGGTGACGAGTTTTACCCTTCCCACCACAATATTTACCTCCAGGATTTTCCATAACTCCCCGTCGTAGCTGATTTTACATCCCTCCGGAGGAAAAAGCCGGCGCTGTTCTCCGTAAAAACAGTGTTCATAGGCAAGACAGCAGAGCAGGCGGCCGCAGGGCCCGGATATTTTCATGGAATTCAGGGAAAGGTTCTGATCCTTTGCCATTTTTATGGAGACGGGCTTTAATTTATCCGAGACCATGTGGCAGCAATAGCCCCGGCCGCACACCCCCAGGCCGCCGACAACCCGGGATTCGTCCCGTACCCCTATCTGCCTGAGTTCTATCCGGGTTTTAAAGATGCTTACCAGGTCCTTTACCAGTTCCCGAAAATCGATGCGGCTTTCCGCGGTAAAGAAAAACAGAATTTTCGGTTCCTCCAAAAGATAATGGACCGATACCAGCTTCATTTCCAGATTGTGGGCTTCAATCTTTTCCCTGCAGATCCGAAAGGCCTCTTGTTCCTGTTGGCGGTTGGTCTCGGCTTTATCCAGATCCTCCGGGGAGGCGGGCCGTTCTATCCGGGCCAGCTCCGAAATGATCTGATTTTCCCGTCTCCGGATGGGACCGATTATCTGGGCCAGATCCCGGCCGTACCGGGTCGGAACCATGACCATGGTTCCGGTATCAAGGGATCCCCCCGTATAGGCGGCTAAAAAAGTTTCATGGGAATAAAACAGCCTGAGCCGATATATCGGGGTATCCGGCGCGAGGGACTCAAGGCCTTCCACCGGGGCAACAATAACATCGGTACTTTCCTCATCCGCCGGATTATCTTCCAGTGCGGCGATATCTTCCGCATCCTCCGGTAATATATCATTATAGTTATCCGAACTACCCATACCATCTCCTTTTGGGGGCGGTTCCCCTTCTTTACATTAACGCAATAAATTAACCAAGAGTCCGGTAATTTCATCAACCTTGGCCAGAATTTCCATTTGGGTAACCTGACCGGCCAGGATCCCCGCGGCTAATTGTTCCAGTTTTTGATCCACCACCTGCACCACGGTATAGGCTTTGCACTCCTTGGCAGACTCCCGCGGCCCTTTAAATCCGGCCTTTTGAGAATTGGGAATGCCCCTTTGCCGTTCCACATCAAAGCCGTTTTCTATAATATAGTGAAGAAAGTTTCTAACCGCCCTTTTATACTGCTTTATCTCCTCGGGGAAGGGCCGTTTCTTAAGCGTATCCCCGCTGCTGTGGACCGCATCCAAAAGCTCCTGAAGGGCCGCCTCGGAAGGGGAATACTCCCCCGGAACTTCCGTGGGCTCGTTGGCCTCTTCCAAAAGGGTTGAAAACCGGGACGACCGGATCTGCCCGGCCCGGGCCTTATCCTTTGCTTTTTTTGCCTCCCCTTGAACAGGCGTATAGGGAACCGGGGTAAATAACGGAATCGACCCGTCGGGAATTTTAGCCATTGTCTTGTATGACCGGGGATACTGGTTCGGGCTGCGGCCTCGGTTGAAGTTCAGCGGCGGCCTGGTCCCATTTTTCGTCGGTTTTACATACCGTCACCCTGCCGTGAACCAGGCAGCCTTCGTCGGCCTGGATCCGCCGGGTCACAATATTCCCTAATACCAGTCCGGTAGACAGGATGATCACCCGTTCGCTGGCCACTACATTGCCGTATACTACCCCGCCGATAGTTATACTGGTACCGCTGATATCACTTTTTATCCGGGCTTTTTCACCCACCACCACCCGTCCGCGGGCGGTCAAATTTCCCCGCAGGTTGCCGTCCACCCGGGTGAAGCCCCCGGATTCTAAATCCCCATAAACCGAAGTATCGGGGCCGATAATAGTATTTATCGAGAAATCCTTCCGTTTATTGGCTGACATGGCAATACTCTTTAAAGGCCGTTTCGGGAATTGTTGGAACGAATGGTGATAAATTTGAAGGGATCCACCACATCGGAACCGATATGGACCTCGTAATGCAAGTGAGGACCGGTAGAAAGCCCCGTATTACCGATATAGCCGATAATTTCCCCCTGTTGCACCCTTTGACCGGTGGTTACCCGGAATGATAACAAATGGGCATACCGGGTATAAAACCCATGCTTATGACGGATAATGATATAATTTCCAAACCCTCCCTGTTCACTATCCACGGTAACCACCTGTCCGTCGGCGGTGGCTACAATAGGATCCCCCTGACGGTAGGTGGACAGGTCAATTCCCTTATGGATATAATATTGACCGGTAAAGGGATGTATGTTCTGTCCGAAAAACGAGGAAATATGGCCGATGCCCCCCTTTATGGGCCATATACTGGGAATTTCCGTGAGCAGCGTATTCTGGGAGTCCAGGATGGTCCTGAGTTCCTGCAAGGGCTCTACCGCGGCGGAAAGATACGCCGCCAGCTGCTGCACTTCGGTCACCTCCTGCAGGGTCCCGGTAGAGAGCTCCCGTATATCAAAAAATGAAGATAACTCCCCTGCGGCGCTCCCGGCATTACCGCCGGAGGCATCGGTCCCCAGGGTGGAAAGGGTGTTGGAAAGGGTCGCCTGGAATCCCCGGGACTGGCGCAGAAGCAGGGCTATCTCGTCCCGCAGCTGATCCAGGCTTGCCTGGGCATCATTCAGCCGGGGATCGTTATCCGTCAAGCCCCGTCTGGTTCCACTGGTGGAAAGGCCGTAGAAAAAAAACACCCCGGCCATGCCGATAAATATAAGCACAAAACATAGCAGCGAAAAAACAGTTACCTGTAAATTGTATACCCTTTTCTCCGAATGGGGTACCACCACCACCGTATAACGCTGGGTAATCACCCTGCCGGAGGCTTTAAGCAATGTAAGCGCCCGCCTGCCCGCGGCCCGGGCCGCGCTTTTTATCCCCAATACCAGATTATTCTCAACCCGTTTATATTTATGGACCGATGCCACCATCTGCTCCTCTATAAAACCGACCGGCGGCGCCTTTTCAAAACCCCACCTAAGTTTTAGATTAGCTTTTAGTATAACAAATTAAAAGGTTCTCTGTCAAATATTCCCTGCAGGCGTATCCCGGGCAAAGCATTTACTTTTTGCCCGGGATACGCCTAATCGTCTTTACCGGTACGGGGGAATTCTTTGGCGGCTGTTGATTTTATCTATTATTTCCCCGTATGCTGGGGGTATGGAATACAGTAACAAAAATTCCGGCAAGGGGATTATAGTGGTATGCCTGCCCCGGGCACGGATAGCACCGGAGGCGGTGGAAAAAATCAAGGCCGGGGGAGACGGCAGGGAGGTTTTTATCGCCTCGGACGAAAAAGAGATGGAGCCCCTCGTGGATCGAGTGGAAATAGGGTTTGGGGATGTCCCCTTCTCCCTTATTTCCCGGATGCCCCGCCTCCAATGGGTACAACTCTGGTCCGCCGGGGCGGATTGGCTTCAGCAATACCCCGAATTACGGGGACTTCCCTTCAAACTGACCTCCACCTCGGGGATGCATCGTCAACAGATCACCGAGCACGTCTTTGGGATGCTCCTTGCCTGGAACCGGCAGCTTCCCCAGGCCTTTGCCTGCCAAAGCCGCCGCGAATGGCGCAAGATACCCATGGAGGAAATGTCGGTTTTAGAGGGAAAAACGATGCTGATCCTGGGCTACGGCGCCATCGGGGCGGGGGTCGCCCAGGCGGCGTTGGTCTTTGGGATGTCGGTGATCGGGGTCCGCCGGAGCGGTCCCCCGGTTCCCCGGGAAGAAAACGGCGTTACGGTAGTCTCCGCGTCAAAAGTGCGGGACCAACTCCCCGCCGCGGACGTGGTGGTGAACATCCTTCCCCTGACTGAAGAAACCCGGTATTCCTTTGGCGCCGCGGAATTCGCCGTCATGAAGAAAACCGCCCTCTATATCAATGTCGGCCGGGGGGCCACCACGGATCAAGGGGCCCTTCTGGAAGCCCTCAGGACCAAGACCATAGCCGGGGCCCTCTTGGACGTTACCGATCCGGAGCCCCTGCCGAAGGATTCACCCCTGTGGGATCTGGACAATCTGATCCTCACCGGTCACTATGCGGGCTTCCATCCGAATTATAATGACATCGCCCTCAATATAGCCCTGGACAACCTGGGCCGTTATATCCGGGGAGAACCGCTCTTAAATCTGGTGGATAAATCCGCGGGGTACTGAGCCGCGCCGGACCCGGCTCTACTGGTACATGATGATGTAGGGCCGGGGAGTAAGTTCGATCACCTGTTTGGGGGTGAGCAGGGGCTGGTCGTATCCCGCGCCGGGAATGCCAAAATTGTAGAACAGCTTGAACCCCTTGATCGGCATATTGGTGGCCTGGGCATTGTAGGCGTAGGAGGCTGCTTTCAGGGTGGGAGATCCAAAACCATCCGCGCAGTGCACCAGCCGGACCCGGGGAAAGTCGCTTTTCACCTTTTCCCGCTCTTGAATCATCCGCCAATTAAACTGATGGATTACCAACAGCCGTTCTCCGGGTAAATTATGTTCCAGGAGGTAATCTTGTATCACCTGTTGGGCCCGGTTGATCTCATCGGCGGTAACGCTGCCGATCTCCTGCATGGGTTTGGTGGTACGCCATTCCGGGTCCAGGGCCAGGTGGACATTGGGATACCGGAGATAGGGCAGCATCTTCTTGAGGGCATCTATGGGGTCGTAACGGCCTATCTGGTGATCAATAAATATCAAAATGTCCCGTTCCAGGGCATATTGAATATACTCCAGTAAAATTGATTCCTGCAGTATACCAATCTCCCCCTGGGGCCACACGGTCCCGTAAATAAGGTAAAAAGCCTTCCGTACCCCCCGGCCGCCGTTGACCGCCCCATACTCCACGGCTAATTCCGAAAGCCGGGTATCCAGATCAGTGATAGAGTACCTTCCCAAAATTCCCATTCGTTCCGACCGGGGATGGCCGTAAAAAGCCAGAATATCATCGTTGAGGATGATGGACTCATCCTGCCCGGCAACCTGAGGCTCCACCACGATTTCCGATTCGGATGCTACCCAATAGGGTTTAAAATTCTCCTCGTGCCGGGAGGTTTTTATCGCATCCGTATAATATATCGAAGGAAAAAGCCGGTATACCCCTTCTTTACCGGCATCTAACATCGGGTTTCCGGAACTCAACAGGGGGCCTGGTACATTTTCAGCCGCCGCATTCCCGGGCTGAAATAAAAACAAAGCAGACTGGATAATGAAAAACAAGAGGGCCCTCCCCAAAGTGAAATTTCGAGGATTTATCCATACCTGGCGCTGCCGCTGCTGAGAAATCGGGGAAGTTATCATTATTCTATAGTATCGGCAAAAAAAGAAAATTTATAAGTACCTTGTTATCAAAAGAATTTAACCACGAACCAACACGAACTACACGAACGAAGAGAGTGAGAAGGGAGGAAGATGTCGTCTCCTCACTCCTAATTCCTAACTTCTCTCTCCCTTTTTCTCTCATTTTTTCATATTTTTTCCCAAAAACTAAAGCACCCTGCATCCCCGTGCCTTATTACTCCAGGAGGTATTTCATGGCTATCCACAAACCGAAAGATAATAGCTTTAAACTCATCCTCGATGACCACCGTCTCTTTGTCGACTTCCTTCTCCGCTTTATCCCCCTCCCCATCTTCAACGCCCTCTCCCCCGACGATATCGAAGATGTCAGTGAACGCTTCCTCCCCCTTCTCCTCGAAAACCGGGACTCCGATACCGTCAAACGGATCTCCCTCAAAAATAATCCCCCCCTCTTTGTCATCGCCATCGTCGAACACGAGTCCCAGGTCAATTTCCGCGCTCCCTTCAAGATGCTCCAGTACATCACCCTGGTCCTGGATAAGTACGAGAAGGAGGTCAACCGGGAACATCCCGGCCTTACCTCCACCAGGGACTTCCGTTATCCGCCAGTCCTCCCCTTGATCTTCTACGACGGCCCCGCCCCCTGGACCGCCGCCCGGAACTTCGCCGACCGTACCGCCCTCAAGGAAATCTTTGGCGATTATATTCCCTCGTTCAACTATGAGTTGGTGGAGTTAAACAAATACGGCTTTGAGGACCTGAGCCGGTACCAGGACGCCCTGTCGCTGTTATTGCTGGTGGACCGGATTCAGAAGCGGGAAGAGTTAGAGGAACTGAAGGGATTACCGGGAGACTACTGGGAA
>NZ_JAJQRC010000039.1:0-28123 GCF_046533115.1 Treponema sp. TIM-1 | reverse complement strand
TGCTGGTGGACCGGATTCAGAAGCGGGAAGAGTTAGAGGAACTGAAGGGATTACCGGGAGACTACTGGGAAGGGGTGGCATTGAATATTCCGGAGGGGATGATTAAACTGGTAAAGGATGTGATCACGGTCCTATTGGAGCGGCTGGAAGTTCCGGCTGAGGAGATAGAGGCGGTGAAGGAGCACGTAGGGAAGAAGGAGTACCAGACGATGTTTGACGCATTGGTAGAGAGTGTCTTAGAGGACAAACGGCTTGCCCGGGAAGAAGGGCGCCACGAAGGGCGGGAGGAAGGCATCCAGATAGGTACTGAGAAAAAACAGGCGGAAGCCTACCGGGAAAAACTGGAATCGGCCCGGATACTCAAGGGCTATGGCGTTTCGGTGGGGGTGATTGCCCAGAGCCTGCATCTGACCGTGAAAGAGGTCGAGTCCGCCTAGTAATACTATCCCGCCTTCCAATTAGGGTACCGGTTCAAAACTTCAGGGCTGCGGCTGCCTCATAGCCCAGAGCTTTAAACGGATCTCCGCCCGCTGCAGGGCTGCTTTGGCATTGTCAATTTCGAATTTCAACATACCGAATTCCAGGGCCTCCTGGGCCTGACGCTTGGCGGCTTCCGCCCGGGCCCCGTCTATCTCCTCAGGCCATTCCGCGGCGTCCACCAGCAGTACGGTTTTGTGGTGGGTCACCTCCAGGATGCCTTCGGTGACAAAGGCGGCTTTCCACTGCCCCTGCTTGTTCTTGACCTTCAGCACACAGGGAACCACCGGGGCGGTAAAAAAATCATGGTTCGCGTAGATCCCTATTTCCCCGTCCTGCAGGGTAAGGGTAACGGCCTCCACAGAGTCGGAATAAAAAAGCCGGTACGGGGTATACACCTCGAAGGTGAACTGGTTCGGCATGGGCTTCCCTATAGTTTGGATTTTTCCAATACGTCGTCAATACCCCCGGCCATAAAGAAAGACTGCTCGGGGATAGCGTCACATTCACCGTCCAGGATCATCTTAAACCCCCGGACCGTTTCTTTTACCGGCACGTAGCGGCCGTCCATGGCGTTGTACCGTTCCGCCACAAAAAGGGGCTGCCCCAGAAAACGCTGGATCTTCCGGGCCCGGGATACCACCAGCTTGTCTTCGGGGGAAAGTTCATCCATGCCGAGGATGGCGATGATATCCTGGAGCTCCTTATACCGCTGAAGGGTCTGCTGGGTCCGCCGGGCGGTCCGGTAATGCTCCTCCCCCACTATCGCGGGATCAAGGATCCGGGAAGTGGAGGCCAGGGGGTCAATAGAAGGGTAGATCCCCAGTTCCACGATCTTCCGGGAGAGCACCGTAGTGGCGTCCAGGTGGGCAAAGGTGGTGGCCGGGGCGGGATCGGTAAGGTCGTCCGCAGGGACATACACCGCCTGGACACTGGTAATGGAGCCCTTGGAAGTGCTGGCGATCCGTTCCTGGAGGGCCCCCATCTCGTTGGCCAGGGTAGGCTGGTACCCCACGGCGCTGGGGATCCGGCCCAGCAGGGCGGAAACCTCCGCCCCGGCCTGGATAAACCGGAAGATATTATCCACAAAGAGCAGCACATCCTGGCCGCCCTCATCCCGGAAGTATTCCGCCATGGTAAGACCTGCCAGGGCAACCCGCATCCGGGCCCCCGGGGGTTCATTCATCTGGCCGAAAACGAGGGCGGTCTTTTCCACCACCCCGGACTCGTTCATATCCTTCCACAAATCGGCCCCTTCCCGGGAACGCTCCCCTACCCCGGCAAAGACCGAATATCCCGCGTGTTCCATGGCGATATTCCGGATAAGTTCCATGATCAACACGGTTTTGCCCACCCCGGCGCCGCCGAAAAGGCCGATCTTGCCCCCTTTGGCATAGGGGGCGATAAGGTCGATGACCTTGATCCCCGTTTCAAATACCTCGGTGGCCGGTTTCTGCTCCTCAAAACTGGGGGCGCTCCGGTGGATCGAGGCGTAGTTGTCATGGGTAAAGGGCCCCCGATCGTCAATGGGCTGGCCGGTTACGTTAAACATCCGCCCCAGAACCGCTTCCCCCACGGGCACCCGGATGGGGTATCCTGAATCCACCACCTGCAGCCCCCGGGACAGGCCCTCGGTGGCGGCCATGGCGACACAGCGGACCCGGTTGTCCCCGATATGCTGGAGGACCTCCAGTACCACGGTCCGGTCCCCGTCCTTAACTTCCAGGGCATTCAAAATCGAAGGGATATATCCCGGTTCAAACCGGACATCCACCACAGGACCAACTATCTGCGTAACCACACCAATATTGCCCATTCCTCACTCCTCACTCAGGGCCTGGGACCCGGAAATTATCTCCGTTACTTCCTGGGTAATACTTGCCTGCCGGGCCCGGTTGTAGTGGAGTTGCAGGGCGGCAAGCATATCCTCCGCGTTTTTGGATGCCTCATCCATAGCGGTCATCCGGGCGCTCTGCTCGCTGGCATAGGATTCCACCAGGGCGCCGTAGATGATGCCCTTGATATACAGGGGGACCAGGGCATCAAAAACCGCCTCCTCCGACGGCAGATACTCGAACCGGAGCTCCGTCCTTTTTTGGCTTTCAAACTGGACCAGCTCGTTTTGAATCTTCTCCGCATCCAGGGGGAGTACCTGCCGCACCGCGGGAAGCAGCTTGATGGTACTGTACATGTGGGTGTATACTATATACACCTCGTCCAGCATCCCCCACAGGTATTGGGAAATAATATAATCCGCGATTTCCTTGGCGTTTTCCACCTCCGGCAGCCGGGACCGGAAGGAAAAATTCTCCAGGATCAAATACGGGGAATGGATGAAATACCGGTACCCGACGGTACCTATCAGGATCAGGATGGCATTGGGGTGTTGGGCGCATAACTCATTCACCGTCTTAAAGATATTGGCGTTATATCCTCCGGCCAGCCCCTTATCGCTGGTAATTACCAGTACGGCAACCCGGCCCGGTCCCCCGATCTTTTTTTTGCACAGATATTCACTTTCCATGGATTCGGCCCCGGCCAAAATATCGTACATGGATTTTTGGATCCGCCGGAAAAAGGGTTCCGTATCCTCCAGAATCCGCCGGCCCTTCCGCAATTTGGCCGTGGAAATAAGGTTCATCGCCTTGGTAACCTGGAGTGTCTGTTCTATGGCCCGCATCCGCAGCCGTACATCCCGTAAATTCGCCATACCTCTCCCTATCGAGCCAGTTTCAAAACTAACCGAGTTTTGAAACTGGCTCTATCGCTTACGCTGTTTAAATTCCTCAACCGCCGAGGTCAATACCTGCTCTATTTCCGCCGTGATACTCCCGGTTTGGGCGATGCTTTTGAGGGTATCATCAAACCGGGCCCTGAGGTACTCAAGAAAGGCCGAAACAAAGGCGGACACCTCCCCCACCTTAACATCCATTAAATAGCCGCCCACCGCGACAAAGAGGATCGCGGCCTGCTCTTCCATGGCATAGGGTGAAAACTGGGACTGCTTTAAGACCTCCATGAGCCGTTCCCCCTGGGCCAGTTTGTCCTGGGTGGACTTATCCAGGTCGCTGCCGAACTGGGCAAAGGCGGCCATTTCCCGGTATTGGGCCAGATCCAGCCGCAGCCGGCCGGAGATCTTCCGGATCGCCTTGGACTGGGCGGACCCTCCCACCCGGCTCACCGAAAGCCCCACGTCTATGGCAGGCCGGAACCCGGAATTAAAGAGTTCCGAATCCAGGAATATCTGGCCATCGGTAATGGAAATAACATTGGTGGGAATATACGAGGAAATATCCCCCGCCTGGGTCTCCACTATGGGAATGGCGGTAACCGATCCGCCCCCCTTTTCAGGGGAAAGTTTGGCGGCCCGTTCCAGCAGCCGGGAGTGGAGGTAAAACACATCCCCGGGAAAGGCTTCCCGGCCCGGGGGACGGCGGAGGAGCAGGGATATGGTCCGGTACGCCACGGCGTGTTTGGAAAGGTCGTCATACACCACCAGCACGTCCTTACCCTGGGTCATAAAGTATTCCGCCATGGCGCAGGCCGAATAGGGCGCCAGGTACTGCAGGGCCGCGGAGTCCGAAGCAGAGGCTAACACCACAAAGGTATAATCCATGGCCCCGTACCGTTCAAGGTTTTTTATGATCGCCGCCACGGAAGATGACTTTTGGCCTATGCCGCAGTAAATACAGTAGACATCCTTGCCCTTCTGGTTGATGATGGCGTCCACCGCCAGGGCGGTTTTTCCGGTCTGACGGTCCCCAATAATCAGTTCCCGCTGTCCCCGGCCTATGGGGATCATGGCGTCCACCGAAAGGGTCCCGGTCTGGAGGGGCACATTCACGCTGCCCCGTTCTATTACCGGGTGGGCGGGACGTTCAATGGGGAGGGTATCCTCTGTTTCAAGGGCTCCCTTTCCGTCTATGGGCGACCCCAGGGGGTTTACCACCCGGCCTACCAGGGCAGGCCCCACCGGAACCGATACGACCTTACCGGTTCCCCGGGCTTCCTCCCCGTCCTTTACCAGGGATTCCCCGCTTAAAAGTACGCAGCCCACCCCGTTTTCTTCCAGGTTCAAGATCATCCCCACAGCGCCGGAGGTGAATTCCACCAGTTCGCCGTAGACGGCCTTATCCAAACCGTGGACCGTCGCCACCGAATCCCCCACCTGAATTACAAAGCCGGTAGAATCCGAAGTAACCTTCCCTTCCCACTGTTCAATTTGTTCCTGCAAAACCTTGGTAAGGTCGCCGAAATTTACCATGAAAAACCTCCGGCGGCGGATAGATCCGCCGCCATCTTCTGTATTTGTCCCCGCAGGCTGGCATCCAGGGAAAGGCTGCCCATCCGCAGTTTACACCCGGCCAAAAGTTCCGGGACTTCGGTGATCGTGAGCCGTACCTCCCGGGCGCCGGTTTTTTGTTTCAGAAGCTCCCGGAGGGTGCGCTGAAATTCCACATCCAGCGGAGCGGCGGTTTCCACGGTCACGGGCAGGACCCCCGCCGCCCGATCCAGGACCCGTTCAATTTCCCGGATTAAAAGCTCCCCGTATTTTAAGCGGCCCTTTTTTATCAACAATACCACGGTCCCCAGGGCAAATTGCATCCCCTGGTCCCCCGGATCAAAGCCCGCTTGGATCAGGACCTCCCGCAGCATCCGGCCGGCCTTACGGGAGGCGGCGGTTCCCGAAATAACCCCGGTGGCCCGCTCCAGGGCGGGGATCAGGGCTTTTAACACCCGAAAGCCCCCTTCGGCATAGGTTCCCGAGGCGTCCACAAAGGCCGATGCCCAGCGTTCGGCGGGAAACATCAGGGGGTTTTCCCCAATTCCCGCAGGAGCAGGGCCGCCTGATTACGGCTGTCCTCCTGGGTCAGCTCCCGCCGCAGGAGCCGGCTTGCGGCGCCGAGGACCAAGGCGGCGGCCTCGGCTTTGAACTTGAGCATGGCGGCGTTCCGCTCGACCTCGACCTGCTGACGGGCATGGGCAATGATGGCGTCCGCCTGGGTCTTGCCGTCGGCAACTATCCGTTTCACCTGTTCCTGGGCGCTTTTCCGGGCGTTTTCAATGATAAGCTCCGCCTCCCCCTTGGCTTGGTTGAGCTTATCCTCATGCTGTTGCAGCAGGGTCCGGGCCTGGTTTTTATCCCGCTCCGCCTGTGCTATATCCTCCGCTATCTTTTTAGTCCGCCCTTCCATAAATTTAGTCACCGGTTTAAAAAGAATGGCCCGAAGGATAAAATACAGGATTCCGATATTAAGAATCGTAACCACAAAGGTCACCCAGGAAAAATCAAGCATAACCCAAACCTTTTAAGTTCAGCGGCTTCACCCGGCCGGAGCCGGAAACCGCCGCCGCAATTTTCATCGAACGATGAGGAGGATCGAAACCACAAACCCGTATATGGCCGTGGCCTCCGCCAGGGCGATACCTAAAAAAAACACGGTTTGTATTTTCCCCGACGCTTCAGGCTGCCGGGAAATAGCTTCGGCGGTTTTACCCGTGGCGATACCGATACCGATACCGGCCCCCAGGCCGGCCACAACCGCGATACCCGCTCCGATAAGGTACGTTAATTCCATATAAAACTCCCTATATTAGCGCTTTCAGGACGTGCTCGTCCCGGGGCGCTGTATTACTCTACCTCCACCGCCTCGGCGATAAAGAGGGTGGTTAGAAAGGTAAATACCATGGCCTGAATCAGCCCGTCCAGAAAATCAAAATAAAGGGACAAAACCGGGGGAAGGGCAATGGGGGCAACTCCTTCAATCAGGAGCATGATAATAAGGGCCCCCAGGATGTTTCCGAACAGCCGCAGGCACATGGAGGTGGGCCGGATGATATATTCCAACAGGTTAAAGGGCAGCATCATGGGCACCGGCCGGAGGAGATTTTTACACCAGCCCCCAAGGCCCCGGGCCTTAAGACCGCTGACCAACACCACCAGGATCGAGAGGATGGCCATGGCGGCGGTCAAATTGATATCCCTGGTGGGGGGCCTGATGGAAAAAGGCGGCTCATGTCCAAAGGCCCCTATGGGGGAGATGACCGGTATAATATTGGCCAAGAGCAAAAACAAAAAGATGGTTCCGATAAAGGGACCGTAGGTCTGTGCCCGGCGGCCAAAATGCTCTTTGGAGAAACGGTTGAGGAATTCCACCATGGCCTCCAGGATTACCTGGGGGCCCCGGGGAACAGCCTTTAAGCGGCGGGTCAACACCAGGGAGGCGACAATCAAAATCGCCATAACCACCCACGAGATAAGCACCGTTTCATTAATATCTATCGAACGTATCTCCTGTCCCAGTATATAGAGGGGTTTATCCTGAAAAAGGGGAATCGAAAAAATGATTTTAAATTCTTCCAAGGATCCTTTAATATCCATAATATGTTTCCTACCGGCCTCTTTTTTTAAGGTTCACGCCGCCGGTAAAGCCCATTCCCTTCCGCAAACCCCTAATCTTTTTTAAAAAAGAAATCATCCTTAAAATACTTTTTTAACAGTTCCTCCGAAACCGCGTCGTTCCGGCTCATCTGCGTATAGGTTGCCTCAAGAAAACCCTTGGTAAGATAAAAACAGCCCAAAAGAAAGAATTCCGACACCTTGGTCACAATCCCCATGGCCTGATACATCCGTACCGTACTGTCCAGGACGAAATCGGTCATGAGATATTCGATAACCACCTGCTGGGCCAGGTTAACCGCATAGATCACCTCGGAAACGGGAAAACTATCCGCCATCCGGGCCTTGCCCAATTTAACAAAAAATTCCCCCACCACGGTCCGATCCAGCCCCCGGTCCAGGGTACGGGCCAAAAGGGGGTAAAAGGGCATATCCGTCTCGATCAAACCGTCGTCGGTCAGGGCATTGTAGTTTTTTAACTGGGGAGCCCGGCGGATCTTATCCTTCCACCGAACCGCAAAATCCCGGGAATTCAAATTCAAGGTATCGATAAGTACATGATCGACCATGTAACTATCATAAACACATTAAAAAATATAATCAAGGGAGACGGTTTCAAAATACTTTTTAAAGAAAGGAGAATTCTTACGAAAGGCTGCGGTATCCTGGCAGGGAACCTGATTTCCCGGCAGGCCCGGCCTAATGGGCGGTCCCCCGGAGGACCACCGCAAGTTCCTTCCAGACGATTTTGTCCTTTTCCGCAAGCCGGGAGAATTCCTCCTGTCTGCCGTAGGCGGATAATTCGATAAACCGTTCTGTCCGGGCCAGGAGTTCCTGGAAACGCCCCTCCTGGAAGCGGATGATCCAGCGGGGAACGGTCCTGGCGGTCCTGAGGAGCCTTTCGTAATGGGGGGCGCAGAGCCCGTCCGAGGCGGTAAAGGCGGCCCGCAGGTCCGCTTCGTCCTGGCCGTCCCCGCCGGAACCGGCAAGAAAGCTCAGGTACTCCTTTTCTATTCGGTCCTGTTCCAGGCAAACCGGACAGGGGGCCCGGGGTTTGCGGAATTTTCCCGCGGCAAAGGATTTCAGCCGGTCCTCCAGGATATCCCGCCCTAAAATAGCCACCGCAAGGCCGTCCCGAAAGGATTCAAGGTGCCGGGAGTGATAGGCGCAGAACCCCCCGGCGGCACGGTAGGCCGCCCGAAAGGCCCGGTCGGAAACGTGTTCAAAAAGCAGGTTGTCCAGGTACCGTTCCGCCCGGTCGGAAATAATCCGGCAGAGGGGGCAGCCCGGTTTGGCGGCGGCCTTTTCCAGCTCAAAAAAGTTGATATGCCGGTCCACCGCTCAGCCCCGGATCTCCACGGTCCCGTCGGCGCGACCCACAAAAACCCGGGGGGAAAGCCGGGTGAAAAAGCCGTTTTCCACGATTCCGGGGATACGGTTAAGTTCGGTTTCCAAAACCGCGGGATCCACGGGCTCTTTAAACCGCAGATCCAGGAGGAGGTTCCCATGCTCGGTGATCACCGGCCCGGCTTTCCGCACCGCCTCCCGCAGGACAAGCTCCCCGCCAAAGGACTCCAGGGCCCGGCTTACGGACACCCGGGCTTCGGGGATCACCTCTATGGGCAGGGGGAACTTCAGCCCCAGGTGGTCCACCGTCTTGGTCTCGTCCACCACGATGGCATAGGCCTTGGAGGCATAGGCTATGACCTTTTCCACCAACAGCGCCCCGCCCCCCCCTTTGATACAGCAGCCCCGGGGATCCACTTCGTCGGCGCCGTCTATGGTCAAATCCAATTCCCCCCGGATCTCCGCGGAATTGAGGCTGAACAGGGGGATCCCCCATTTTTCGCATTCGATACTGGTCTGAAAACTGGTGGGAACCGCCCGGATATCCTTCAAAATTCCCTGTTGCAAGAGGAGCCCCACCTGCCGTACCGCGGGCATGGCGGTGGAACCGGTCCCCAGCCCCAGCTTCATACCGCTTTTTACCATGGTTTCTACGGCTTTTTTACCGACCAATTCCTTCATCGCCCCTTGATCCATCACGGTCCTCCTCAAATGTTTATCCGGGACATAAGCTGAGCGGGAAACTCTTCGCCGAAAAATTGGACATACTGGTACTGGGCCTGACGGATGAGCATATCATAACCGTTCCGGATCTGACAGCCTGCCTGGGCGGCCCGTTTGAGTAACCGGGTGGTTTCCGGCTTATAGATAATATCCATCACCGCCTCCCGGCCGGAAAATTCATACCATTCCAGGGGGTCCGCATTAATATCGGGGTCCATCCCCACGGAGGTTGTCTGAATAATGATATCCGAATAATTGGACATGAAGCTTATCCCCCGGTTATCGAGCCCCGCCCAGGCAAAGCGGTAACGGGCGGCCAGGTCCCGGGCACGGAACATGGTACGGTTGAGGATCAGGGCCTTCCCCTTGAGACGGTACACCTCCGCCGCCACTGCCCGGGCGGCCCCCCCGGCCCCGACAATGGTAATCCGCTTTCCCTTGAGATTTTTTGCGTTGATAAATTTGAGCAGCACATCGGAAAATCCCCGGGCGTCCGTATTGGCCCCGGCCCAGCCCTCCGGATGCCGGTATATGGTATTACAGGCCTGAATAAATTCGACATCATCCGAATAGGCTCGTAAATAGGGCAGGATCTCCTCTTTATAGGGGATCGTTACCGAAACGCCTGCAATACCGATAAGGTCCGCCAGTTTCATAAAAGATTCCAGGGAATCCGCAGGAAAGGGGATATAAACCGCATCAATATTCCGCTGGGTAAAGACGGCGTTAAAAAAAGGGGGGCTGGAGGAGATCTTCAGAGGGAAACCCACGACCCCAAAGATCCGGGTTTTGGGGGTAATCGAGCGAAACCGGTACAGATCCACCAGCTCCTGGGGGCAAAGCTGCCCCGGCGCCCCCGGGAGGATATCGTCCTCTCCCTTAACCGTGGCATAGGTCAGGTGGGAACCCAAAAACTCCGCCAGGATCCGGGTATTGGTGCCGTATTCCCCCATGCAGAGAATTATTTTTTCCACATCCCGAAGCTCCCGGGCAGCCTCGTAGACCCGGACCACATCCGCCAGGGACTGGGGCATCACCGCGGCTTTGATAATCTCGTCCCCCGCATGGATCAAGGTCCGGATCCGGCCGACCAGGTTTTGCCCAATCCCCTGAAAATCATGGAAGGAGCGGATGATCCGGGTTCCAAAGGTCCGGGCGGCCTCCTCAAGGCTGGGGACGTCCAGGTCCTCCTCCAAATCCACATAGGCAAAATTATGCCGGCGATCCGCTTCGGCAAAGGCAAGCCCCTTGGAAAAAAGAATGATCCGGGCCCCTTCCCCGCCAACAAAGGAACCGCCGTCCCGCTTCCGCCGTATGGTCAGAATCACCGGCACCTTTACCATCTCGGGGAAACGCCGGATCAGCAGCCGTTCATCCGGATCCAGGCAGTCCACCCGGAGTTCCGCCAAATCCACCTGTTTTTCGTATTTTTCCAGGATCTCCCGATCCCGGGCAAGGGTTTTTCCGGTTAAACAAAGACATACTCGGGCCATTTTTAACTCCGCTAGAAGTCGGATCGGTAAATAAACAACCCCGAGACATTGTCTTGGGGATCCAGATTAACCCGGAATATGAGGGGCCAGGACCCTCCCGAAAGGGAAGCCAGGATATAGCCGGAAAAGTTCTGGGCCCGTTCCCCCAGCACCAGGAGCGCCAGCCGCCGGGAATCCCCCAGGGTTATGCCATAGGCAGTCTTAAGCCCCAACTGCCAGACCCGGTCCCGGTAGATGTAGAGGTCCCGGTCTCCATACTCAAAAACCACATCATCCTGCCATTCCTCCCGGCCCCGGACCGGGTACACCGCCAGGGGAACGCCAAACCGGGACAGGGCCTCCGTCAGGGTAAGGCCGACCAGGGAGGCGGGATCCTCGGATTGGGCCCAAAGCTCCGTCCCCCCCAAAAACAGCAGTATCAGGAGGACCTTTATAAAACACCGAAAATCCGACATAATCTAACTTTACTCAAGGAAGCGGACCTTTTCAAGCCGTCTCCCTGGAGTAAACCGGCTTTAGTTGAAACCGTCCCAAGGAGAAAATATGCAGGAAACCTATGCCCTCTGGCTGATTTTGATTGGAATTGCCCTGGAATTGATCTTGCTATTGATTATTTTAATCAAAAAAAACAGTTCCCTGGAGCAGGAACAGGCCGCCCAAAAGTTTTTAGAATACGAAAAACGGCTTGATAAAAATGAAGTATCCCTCCGGGATGAATTCAGCAGAAACCGGGAGGAGATACGCCAGTCCGCCAAGGATTCCCGGGAAGAACTCAACACGGTTTTCATCAATTTTTCCTCCCTTTTGGAAGGGAAACTCCGGGCCATCCTGGAATCGGTGAACAATTCGGCCCGGATAAACCGGGAGGAGTTGTCCAATGCCCTGGAGAAGATGCGGGGGGCCGTGGAAAAGAAGCTTCTGGACATCCAGAACGACAACAGCGCCAAATTGGAAAAGATGCGGGAAACGGTGGATGAAAAACTCCACAAAACCCTGGAAACCCGGTTGGGCGAATCCTTCAAGCTGGTCAGCGAGCGGCTGGAACTGGTACAGAAGGGCCTGGGGGAGATGCAGAACCTGGCCACCGGGGTGGGGGACCTGAAAAAGGTGTTGTCCAATGTTAAAACCAAGGGGGTGCTGGGGGAATATCAGTTGGGAGCGATCCTGGAGCAGCTCCTCTCCCCCAACCAATACGCCCAAAATGTAAAAACCAAAGCGGGCAGCAACGATATGGTGGAATACGCGGTGAAGATCCCCAGCAAGGAGAATTCGGAGAAGAATTTATGGCTGCCCCTGGACGCCAAATTCCCTTCGGAAGATTACGAACGGCTCCAGGAGGCCTACGAAACCGGGAACATTGATGATATAGCCCGGTATCAAAAAGAGCTGGAGCGGAAGATCCGGCTTTTTGCCCGGGATATTAAGACCAAGTACGTGGATCCCCCCAATACCACGGATTTTGCCATCATGTTTTTGCCCTTCGAGGGCCTCTATGCGGAGGTTCTGCGGATCCCCAACTTATTTGAATCCCTCCAGCGGGAGTCCAAGATCACCATCACCGGGCCCACCACCCTTTCGGCCTTTCTCTCCAGCCTGCAGATGGGGTTCCGCAGCCTGGCGGTGGAGAAACGGACCAGCGAAATATGGGAACTGCTGGGGGCGGTACGGACGGAATTCGGTAAATTCGGGGAGGTCCTGGACAAGACCAAGGAAAAACTCGACCAGGCCAGCAAAGAAATCGAACGGGCCGGAACCCGGTCCCGCTCCATTGAGCGGAAGCTGCGGGAGGTCCAAACCCTGCCCGATTCCAAGGCCCAGGCCCTGCTGGGGGAGCCGGAAGATTAAATTAACCACGAACCGCACGAACACCACGAACAAAGAAGAAGAAATCATCACGAAGATTAAGAAAATAACCACGAACCGCACGAACACCACGAACAAAGAAGAAGAAATCACCACAAAGGCGAATAAGGAATTAAGGAAGGAAGGAAGGAAGGGAATTAAGAAATTAAAATTAACTACGAACCAACAGGAACTTCACGAACAAAAACGTACATTATAGGGAGGCGGTTTCAAAACCGAAGTTTTGGAACCGCCTTTGATGATAGATAACCGGGTAACCCGCGGGCCTGTTGGTCCACGAGTTACCCGGATGAAGGGTTAAACCCCAACGCCGGCCCCCACGGGGCGCGGCGCGGGATTAAAAACGCCGGTACAATGGGTTATGGAGTAGTACCGACAAATGCCGCGTTACTGGCAATGGTAATATCGCCGGCGTTGGCAGCTATGGAACCTGCGGTTGTACCGCCTATCTGAACGAGGACGCCGTCCGCCTGCTGGTAGTCAGCTGCTACCAAGCTGGTGTTGGTAACATCTTTGCCGCCGATTTTTAACGTCGTTAACCCCGAGGCAGCCGCACCGCCGCTCCCCGCGCCCAGCAGCAGTTTGCTGGTGGCAGCATTAAATTCAAGTGCGCCGCCGGAATCCTTTAGTACAATGACGCCCCACGCGGTGCTGGAGGATCCGCCCAGTTCAATCGTGGTATTCGGCCCAATAGTCAGCGTACCGCTGGCCGCTTGGGTAATGGTAGCCCCCGCGCCCAGGGCAGTGAATGTCGTGGCCCCGGTGCCCGAGTTTGCGATAGTCGCTGCCGTAGCGCCGGTATAAGAGATGCCAATGGTATCCCCGCCAAACACCTGCCAGCCCCGGGAACCGCCGCTGATCTCGGTAGTACCCGCGATCAGCTTGCCGGGGCCTTTAAGCGTGGCGCCGCCGCTGGTAGCGGCATCACCGGCAAGCCAAAGCCGATTCGCGGCGCTGTCAACCAGGAGTTCCACACCCGCTTCCAGGGTCAGGGTTTGCTCTTTTAAGATATAGGCGTTGGGAGCGCCAATGGTTACCTCCGCGCCGTTGCCATCGGTGTCCCGGATGACTAGCCCCTCCCCGTTTATTTCAATTTGCGCGCCGTCGGAAGTACCACCGCTGACCCATTCGTAGGCGGAGCCGGTACCATCTGCTCCCACAAGCTTCGTAGCCCCGGTGGTGAATGAGGTACCGTAATTCAACAGTACCTTACCACCGTCTTCAAAGGCAGTAAACTTGTAAACATCCGTGGCATTGGTAAGGCCGACAGGGCTCGGGCCTATAATGCTGCCGCTTCCCGTAACTTCGATAGTGCCGTTTATCTTAATGGGCGCATCCGCCGGAGTGGCGGGCCCGGCGGTACTGCCGGTGGTTACCGCGCTAAAGTCAACTGCCGCGCCGGTTGGTACGGTAAGGGTCACTCCCGGATCCAGGGTAAAGGTACTCCCCGGATTGACCGCAACCACACTCCCGGCGATGAGGCTGGAGTCATTCTTTATGGCCACGTCCACTTTTGCCGTGGGGGAGACTCCCACCTGGTACAATACGTTTTTGCCCAGGGTAATTATGGTCTTTCTCGCAGGGGGAGTGGCGGTATCGACCAGGAAGCTTACCGCGGCACCCGCGTCCGCGTCAAGTTGCGCGCTGTCCTGCAGGGTAAGGGTTTCCAGCGATTTAAAGGTAACCGCAGGGGAACGGATAGTAACCGCCGCGGCGGGACCGATGAACAGGCTGGTAAGATTATCAAAGCTGTTGGTGTTAAGACCCGCCGAGGTAAAGACCGCGCTCCTCCCCAGCCTGATTTTCGCCCCCTCGGGAAGGACAATGGCCGTACTCTCTGACTCAAACTCACCGTTGTCTCCGATGGTGATGTCCGCCGCTTTTTCCAAGGTTGCGCTGTCCGCACCAAGATAGCTCCTGATCCAGACATCCGAATCCGTTGGCGTGGACGCACGGCTGGCAAGGTTATCGGTGTTCGCACTGGAGACGGTCAGTTTTTCGACATTCTCAAAGGTTGCGGAGTTCGCGATAAGGGTGCCGTTTACGGTCAGGGTTACGATATCCTCAAAGGTCGAGGCCAGGTTCTCTGCCGTAAGAGAACCGTTTACCGTAAGGTTGTGGCCTTCAGCATCCTCTATCACGCCGTTGGCGGTTATGATTGCCCCTGCGGGAATGACGCTGGGTAATACGCCCCCGCCATTGGTCTCGACGACATAGAAACGATCCCGTGATGGATAAACCCCGGCAATCACATCCGTCACCTTATAGTTAGTATCAAGGGCCCCAACTATTACCAGACTGCCCTGTCCCGCGGCGGCCCAGGCCTGGGCCGGGGTAAACCGGTCAGGAGAGGGCTCGGGAGCTATATCGTCATCGGTAATAATCAGGGTTGCGCCGGTATGGACCACGACATGGCCTGTTCCGATAACCGTACCCTTTGCATCGATGGTTCCGCTGGCCTCAAAGAAGTAATCCGCTACGTCCAGGGCGGTCGTGGTAAGCGCCTCATAGATATCCAGCTGGCCCTTGACCAGCAGTCTTTTGGTCGCTCCGTCCGTTATTAAATCCGCCAACAGTACGAGCCGGCCCCCTTCCTCTACGATGATGTTTGAAACAAGCGTACCCAAGGCAACGCCACTGTTCGTAGCGTTGGTTAAATAAACGGTCTTTCCGGTGGGGATGGTTATATCCCTGATAAGCGCGGCTGCATTCTGAGTGAAAACAATGTCGCTCACCTGGTTGGTATCGGCACGGAAATCGTTCAGCAATCCTTCAAGCTCAACAAGATCATCCGTATAGACCGCGCCATCCGGAATGGCGCCGAACGCCCCGGCCTGGGACACGGGAGCGCTGTCCCCCGATGAAGGGTTCGAGCATCCAATAAACGCAAATAAAACCAGCAGCGCTAGGGCTGCGGCTCCTAAAAACAGACTCTTTTTCGTCATAGAGTCCTCCTTAAAAAATATGCGCCCAGGATCAGATCCTGAGTGCCCCGGCACGGTTAAACGCCGGGGGTTATAAAGAGGACTTACGCATTGTAATATTTGCCTTGGAAGGCTATAATCACCTTGCGTAATTGCAACCCCGGAGGCAGTGCAGTTCCGCCAAGAATAGAACTGCCCCGGGGTCCCTCTTTATTAGAGACCCAAAAACACCGGCAACCGGGAGGCCGCCGGACATCCTTTTTGTTATAAAAGGATACTAATAATTATATCACACTCTGGTCAAAAAATCTTGTTTTTTTGAAAAAAATTTAAAAAAAATGCAAAAAAATCACTGTTCCAGTTTTTCCAAAAAATTTCGATTTGCGTTTTTATGCGTTTTAATGATACATAACACTATATATTAACATATATTACTATATTTTACTGTTTCTTGCGCATCTTAATTTTACCCCCAAAACGCTGCCTGGCACCAATTCTTCCTCTCTCCTCCCTCCTCTCTTAAACTCTTCTCCTTCCTTCCTCGCCTTCTGCGCCTTCGTGGTCGAATTCTCTTCTCTTTCTCTTCTCTTCGTTCGTGCGGGTTCGTGTCGGTTCGTGGTTAAATCTCTTTGATGCTATCCAATTTTGGATACGCCCCTTGACAGATCCCGGCTTCTCTACTAATTTGATCTATCAGAGGAGGCGGAACAAGTTCATGAAAGATCCCGTAACCCTCGCTTATATCAACCTGTACGGTATTTTAGGGGGAATGGAGGACCTCTGCGCCCTTTCCCCGGAGGCAAAGGAACTTATCTCCGTCCTTCCCGGAGGTAAACCCCTGACCGTGGGTTTTACCGTAAAAAACGGGCCGGCCATGACCCTCTCGTTTACGGAACAGGGCTGCGCCGCCCGGATAGGGAAGGGGCCCTGCGATATCAGGCTGCCCTTCTCGGGTTGTGAAAAATTTAACGGCCTTATCGACGGCACGGTGACCCCCATCCCCAGTAAAGGTTTTACCAAACTCAGATTTCTTACCCAAACCTTTACCAAACTGACCAAAATCCTGGAACAGTATCTGCGGCCCCCGGCGGACATCTCTGATCCCGGCTTTTTTAACGCCAGTACGGTGATTATGTTTTTTGTAATCGCCCGGACCCTTTCCCAGATCGGCAACCACGATTCCATCGGCCGGTTCACCGCTTCCAATATCGCCGATGGAACGATAGTATTATCCATCGCCGGGGGGCCCAAAGCCGCCATCCAGGTCAAAGACCATGGGTTGACCGCTTCCCGGACGATTCCCGAAAACTACCATGCCCTTATGGAGTTTGAAAGTTTATCCCTGGCGCGGCAGCTTTTCGACGGCAAGGTAAACGCCCTGGCCTGTGTGGGGCAGGGCCTTATCTCCATGCAGGGCAATTTGGGGATGCTGGACAATGTGAACCGTCTGCTGGACCGGGCGGCCTTTTATTTAACTTAGGGGGCCCCTGCAAAGAGCCGTGCCCGAAGCCAA
The DNA here is from genome assembly GCF_046533115.1 of Treponema sp. TIM-1. NCBI lineage: Bacteria > Pseudomonadati > Spirochaetota > Spirochaetia > Treponematales > Treponemataceae > Treponema > Treponema sp. TIM-1. The sequence goes on along the minus strand of NZ_JAJQRC010000039.1, from coordinate 11,383 downwards.
CCTTTGAGCAGGTTCCGAATTCTGATCGTTACAGAGGGCCTGGGGGAGTAGCTATGAGTTTTCCGGTTTATACCTATACCAAAAGCGCCGAGGAATTTAAGCGGGCGCTGCGGGTGATCCCTTCGGGGATCTACGGCCACCAGGGCCCGGCGGAGGGCTGTTTTGTGCCGGTCACGGCCTTCCCCTTTTTTTCGGAACGGGCCCAGGGGACTTATTTTTGGGACGTGGACGGCAACCGCTTTATCGACTATATGTGCGCCTACGGACCTAACGTGTTGGGGTATAACGATGCGGATGTGGACCGGGCCGCGGCAAAACAGCGGGAAAAGGGGGACTGCATCACCACCCCTTCCTCCAAAATGATCGATTTTGCGGAACTCCTCACCGATACGGTAGCCTCCGCGGATTGGGCGTTTTTTATGAAAAACGGGGGGGATTCCACCACCCTGGCGATCATGACCGCCCGGGCCCACACCCGCCGAAAAAAGATCGTCTTTTTTAAGGGTTATTACCACGGGGTGACCCCCTGGACCCAAAAGATCGATTATCCGGGGGTCCTGGAGGAGGATGTGGCCAACAACCTCTATGTACCCTGGAACGACTACGAAAAACTCGCCGAAGTGTTCGAGGAAAACAAAGGGGAAATCGCGGCGCTTATCTCCCAGCCCTACCTCCACGGTAACTTCGCGGACAACGAATTGCCCGGCGAAGGTTTTTGGCAAAAGGTCCGCAAACTCTGTACCGATACGGAGACGATCCTTATCCTGGACGATGTCCGGGCGGGCTTCCGGCTGGACCTGGCCGGGAGCGACCACTTTTTCGGCTTCCAGGCGGACCTGATCTGTTTCTGCAAGGCCCTGGCCAACGGCTACAATGTAAGCGCCCTCTGCGGTCAGGAATTTCTCCGCAATACCGTCAGCGGCCTCACCTTTACCGGGAGCTATTGGCTCTCCGCCGTCCCCTTTGCCGCGGGTATAGCCTGTATCGAAAAGATGAAAAACCTCAAGCTCCCCCAGGTCCTCCACGAAAAGGGAACCCGCCTTACCCAGGGGCTCATCGGGGCGGCCAAAAAACACGGCTATACCCTGCACGTCTCGGGTATGCCCGCCCTCTTTTACCTGCGCCTGGCCGACATCGGTTTGGACGGCAAAACCCCGGCCCTGATGCTCCACCAGCGCTGGATCGCCGAAATGGTAAAGCGGGGCATATACCTAACCAACCACCACAACCACTTCCTCAACTACTCCCTCAGCGACGAGGACATCCAAACCACCCTGGATGTGGCCGACGAAGCCTTTTCGGTGTTATAATTGAAGGTCATGGCGGAAATTCCCCACCGGTTCCTGCTTCAGTAATTCTCAGTTTCAACAAAAGACAGGAAAAACAACCACGAACATCACAAACCTCACGATCATCACAAACTTTTAGGACAGGTCCTTCGGTTTTTTTGAATCCGTTCGTGTCTGTTCGAGTGGTTCGTGGTTATTTTAAACGGAGATTACTGTTCCTGCTTGTTTTTGTCTTGCAAATAAAGTATATTGTAAGTACAAGGTAAAGCGTATGACCCAAAATGTTACTATCCGTATGAATTCGGAATTGAAAAAGCAGGCCGAAGAACTTTTTAACGAACTGGGGATGAATATGTCCACAGCCATTACCATTTTTGTACGCCAATCGGTACGGCAGCGGAAAATTCCCTTTGAAATCAGTATCCCCGCGCCGCTTATCCGTGCCGGCTATACTATACCCTCCGGGGAAGAAGATGATCCCTTCTACAGCGAAAAGAATTTACGGCACCTGCAGGCATCGATTAAAGAGCTGGAAGATGGAAAAGTCGTAATAAAAAAAATGGAAGAGTTGCCGGGGATGGAAAAATGACCATCGCTTTTTCCGAAAGCGGATGGGCACAGTATCTTTCTTGGCAAAACCATGACAAAAAAACGATAAACAGAATGACTCTCCCCGCCCTGAAGGCTAAACTTGACCCACAAATAGTAAGAAATCACCACAAAGGCGCAGAAGGCGAAAAAGGTAAATTAGTCATTTAAGACCACCTGCCGTATTCCATCCTCAAAATGAACTTCATAGGCACAATCCAATACCTTTTTTCCTGCTCCTCAATAACCATTTTCTTTCTTCTTCGCCTTATGCGCCTTGGTGGTCGAATTCTCTTTCTTCCTTTTCGCCGGTGTATTGAAGCCGGTATAGTCCCGCGTAGAGGCCGTTTCGCTCGATAAGATCCTGGTGTTTTCCCTCCTCCACCAGGACCCCGCCGGAAAGTACCAGGATCCGGTCCGCATGCCGGATGGTGGAAAGCCGGTGGGCGATGACCAGGGAGGTTCGTCCCGCCAGCACCCGTTGGATCCCCAGCTGGATCAGGTGTTCCGTTTCGGTATCAATGGAGCTGGTTGCTTCGTCCAGGACCACAATGGCCGGGTTATGGGCGATGACCCGGGCAAAACTGATAAGCTGCCGCTGACCGGAGGAAATATTGGCGGCCCCTTCGGAAAGTTTGGTCTGGTAGCCCTGGGGCAGCCGGGAAATAAACTCATGGGCATGAACCGCCCGGGCCGCCTCCTCGATCTCCCCTTCCGAAAGGGGCAGCCCCAGGCTGATGTTCTCCGCCACGGTACCGGAAAACAAAAACACCTCCTGCAGGACCGGCAGGACCGACCGCCGCAGTTCCTGCAGGGGAATGTCCTTGATAGGTATGCCGTCCAGCCGGATTTCGCCGGAATCGATGTCCCAAAGCCGGGCCAGCACATTGGTGATGGTGGTCTTTCCCGCCCCGGTATACCCCACAATGGCGGCCATCTCACCGGGATGCACGGTAAAGGTAAGGCCCCGCAGGATCTCCTCCCCTTTTTTATAGGAAAAACAGACATTTTCAAATTCAATATGCCCCCGGACCATTCCCTCCACGGATCTCTTCCCCGCATCGGGGATCGCCTCCTGGGTATCCAAAAGTTTGAACACCCGTTCCCCCCCGGCCATGGCGGACTGGAGGAGGGTATATTTTTCCGCGATATCCATCACCGGGGAATAGAACATCCCCACCAGGTTGATAAAGGCGATGAGCACCCCCAGGGAAAGGGAGAGGGAGAGTACCATGGAGGCCCCCACCACTACAACCGTGGCCGTGGTTAGGGTGGCAAGAAAATCGATCAGGGGCCTGAAAATGGCAAACACATACATTTCTTCCAAATTCGCCCGGAGGTACTCCTGGTTCCGTTCGCCGAATTCCTCACGGCTTTTCCGCCCCCCCAAAAAAAGCTGCACCACCTGGACCCCGGAAAGGCGTTCCGAAAGGTAGGCGTTCACCCGGGAAGAAGCGATCCGCTGCCGCCGAAAGGCGTCCCGGGCCCGGACACGGCTTATGGCGGTGATCACCGCCACCGGAGACATGGTTAAAAGCACCACCGCGGCTAATTTGGGGGAAAGAAAAAAGAGGGTAACCAGGGCCCCGGCCATAATGGAAAGGTCCTTGATAAAGGCCACCAGCACCGAGGTGAAAAATTCATTGATGGTTTCCACATCTCCGGTAAGCCGGGTTACGATACGGCCCACCGGGTGCCGGGAAAGAAAATCCGTGGATTGGGAGGCGGTCTTTCTGAACAGTTCCAGGCGCATATCCTTCATAACCCGCTGGCCGATCAGGCTGGTGGTCCAGGTTTGGATAAAGGTAAAGATAAAAACCAGCACCAGGATCAAAAACAAAAACACCACTACCCGAAAGATAACCGAAAGGTCCCGGCCCCGGATCGCTTGAATCTCTGAAATCGAAAGGGAATAGAGGTCCCCGGTCCGGATAGCCGCGGTGTCCCCCTCCGCGGCAAAAAGTTCCCGGTGGGCTTCGATAATTTGCCGGGCGGGATCGCCGGGGGCAAGAGAAAAACCGTACCATTGGTCATCCAGAAGGATCCCCCGGCTCTTGAGGACTTCGTCAAGGCGGCCGGAAATCCGGGTATTCTGATCCTGGGGGATAAGGATAAAACCGCCGGCCCTGAGGGCCCGGGGGGCCGAGAGGAGCCGGTCCAAGCCGTTCCGGGTCTCCTCGTCCAAATTGTTCCCTTCCCGGGACACCGCGTCGGCGGAGATCGCGAAAAAACGGGCCAGGATGGCGCCGTCAATGAGCCGCTGTTCCAGGACCGGGATCAGAAGTTCCCCCAGGGTAGAGATGACCAGGGCAAGGGTGGTGATGATCGCCAGGGTCCGGTAGGGTTTTACATAGGAAAGGATCCGGCCGACAATGCCGCGGTCATAACCCTTGACCACTTCCTCAACATCAAAATACTCAGCCATTGTTTTCACCCTCCCCTTCCGCCGGCCGCCCCCCGGCGGCAAGCTGCTGCAGGGCCGCCATCCGGGCGTAAAAACCGCCCCGGAGCGCCAGTTCCCGGGGGCTGCCGTATTCGGAGATCCGGCCCTTTTCCAGGACCAGCACCTGATCGGCGTAGCCCAGGGCCGAAACCCGGTGGGACACGATGAGGGTGGTCAAGCCCCGGCGTTCCTCCAGCAGCCCCGTCAGGACCCGTTTTTCGGTTTCAGCGTCCACCGCCGAGAGGGAGTCATCCAGGATAAGAATTTCCGGGGTCCCGATGACCGCCCGGGAAATGGCCACCCGCTGTTTCTGCCCCCCCGACAAGGTAAGCCCCCGTTCCCCGATGACCGTATCCCAGCCCTGATGAAAGGCTTCCAGATCCCGGTCTATGGCGGAAAGGGCCGCCGCCTTTTCAAGCAGCGCCCCCGCATCCCCCGGACCGGCGGGACGCTTCTCCAAACCGTAACGGATATTGTGTTTAATAGAATCGGAAAAGAGGTAACTGTCCTGGGGGGTTACCCCAAAAAGGCTCCTGAGTTCATTCAGGTCCCAGTCCCGTACATCCAGGCCGTAAACAAACACGCTCCCCGCCGGGGGGTCCACCATCCGGGTCAGGGTTTTGATGAGGGTAGACTTTCCCGAACCGGTCCTGCCGAGGATCCCGACCACGGTTCCCCGGGGGATGGTCAGGCTGAGATCATCCAACACCGTGACCCCATCGATATAGGAAAAACTCAAATGCCGCAGTTCCACCGCCTTTTCCCCGGAGGATGCCATTCCGGGGGTTTCCGGGGATCTGATGGTGGGGATGGTTCGCAAAACCTCATTTACCCGGCCTAAACTCACCGCCCCCCGCTGGATCATATTCACCATAAAACCCGCCCCAATCAGGGGCCATATCAACATCTGCAGGTAGGTGAAAAGGGCCACCAGGTCCCCGGGGCTCATGATCCCCTCCACGACCCGCCTTCCCCCCACCAGGAGGACGATCAGGGTGGTAAGTCCCGAGAGGAAGGAGATCAGGGGGAAAAAAATGCCGAAGATCTTGACCAGCGCCATATTGGCTTCCCGGTAATCATCGTTGGTATCGGCGAATTTTTTTATAAACCACCATTCCTTGACAAAGGATTTTATCACCCGGATACCGGCAAAGGTTTCCTGGGCCGTATCGCTCATATTGGAATAGGTTTCCTGCGCCCGCTGAAAACGTTTTCCCACCGCATTCCCAAAAAGGAGGATCAAGGCGGTAATAAAGGGGAGGGGAATAACCGCGGGAAGGGCGGTTACGGCGTCCTGGACAAAAACAATCACCAGGATCGCCATGGCCATCATGGTCCCATCCACAAAGGCCACCAGCCCCATACTAATGGCCTGCCGTACCGCGTTGAGATCATTGGTGGCCCGGGCCATCAGATCCCCGATTTTATTCTTTTGGTAAAAATCATAGGACAAGGTCATAAGGTGGGAAAAGAGCCGCTCCCGGAGTTCCGCCTCGATGCGGCGGGAAGAACCGTGGATAAAATAACGCCACAAAAAACGGCCCCCGGACAATACGGCCATGACCGCCACCATCCCTCCCCCCAGGGCCAATATAACATACCAGTTAAAATGCCCCGAAGAGATCAGATCCACCGCGGCCCGGATAAACTGGGGGATCACCATTTGGGCGGCGTCGGTTATCACCAGGCATACAAAGCCCCAAAAATAACGCAGCCGGTACTGTTTAAGGTAGGGGAAAAGGGTTTTAAATTCCTTAAGAGACCACTTTCGCATCTTGTCTCTTCAGCAGGGGATCGCTTCTTTTTTTTAAATCAGCCTCCAGCTTGGCGGACCAAATGTCAGATTTTTTCTTTATCTGCTCCGCTTCCTCCCGCTCCCCCAGGAGCGCATGTATACGCCGCAGGGCGTCCAGGAAGTGAATCCCCATTCTAAAATCATCAATACGGTGGGTGGAAAGCTCATACATTTGCCGGTACCGAGCCGCCGCCTGACCCAGGAGCTGTTTGACCAGCCGCAGATGATAGATCGTGGGTTCATAAAAGGGGGACCGGGGATCCGTATTAACCACCACCTTTCTCAAATCCAGAATATTTTTTGCCACCGCGGCATAACGGCCCTCCAGATCCACAAAGGACCACCGCCACTTGGTATTGTCCCCATAGGCATTTTCCAGCAGATCGATACCAAGCCCCAGCTTTCGGATCAGAAGATAACGCCGGGCCGCATCCATGGATTCAATCCCGGCCAGCTTATCCTCGTATTCCGAGAAGGGGGCATCCACCAGGTTACTGACGGTTTCTTCCAGATAGATAATTCCCTTGTACAGGGCTTTTCTGCCGTCATTCAAGGCTTCCTCGTTTTTGGTCTTCAACATCGATTGGGAAATCGTACTCACGATGATATAATGGGAAGCGAGGTCGAGCATCTCATCCACCAGGGCAAGCCGCTTAACAGCGGCATTTTCCGGATCCCCTTGAATCTCCGTTAAAATCGTTTTTTCCCGCTCCAGGATGGCTTCAATGGCTTCCCGATACGCCGTGATTCTCTTTATATAAAAATAGCGTTCCGCATTGGAAATTTTCGCCATAACTTACTCCGCTATAGTACCTGGGCGGTTCCAAAACTTCAGTTTTGAAACCGGCTCAAGGAAAGGACCGGCCGTATTTGGCCAACAACTCATCCGCATGAGCCAGGGCGGCATGGGCGGCGGCGTCCCCGGCCAGCATCCGGGCAATTTCCTCCCGCCGCTCCCGGCTGTTTAATACCGATACGGTCGTGATGGTCCTTCCCGCTTCGCTCCTTTTTTCCACCCTTAAATGATTATCGGCACGAACCGCAATACTGGCAAGGTGGGTAATGCAAAAGATCTGTTTTAGTTTTCCTATTTTAACCAGATATTCCCCCACCGAAAGGGCGACCTCCCCGCCGATGCCCGCGTCAATCTCATCAAAAACCAGGGTCTCGATGGTATCCGCATCGGCCAGGACGGTTTTAATCGCCAACATCACCCGGGAAAGCTCCCCCCCCGAAGCTATCCGGGAAAGCTCTTTGAGGGGCTCCCCGGTATTGGCGGAAATGAGGAATTCCACGTCCTCCGCCCCCCAGGGGCCGCAGGTCAGGCTTCCCTGCCCCTGCCCGGGGCCTTGTCCGGAGCCAAGGCCGGGGCCTTGCCCGGGGCCAAGGCCCTTGGGGAGTATGGCCGCGGAAAACCGGGCCTGGGGCATACCCAAGCTCGTGAGGATCCCGGTTATCTTTTCCCCCAGTTTCAGGGCCCCGGCCTTGCGCTTGCCGCTTAAGGACGCCGCCCTAAGGGCGATATCCCGTTCCCGGGCGCTAATTTCAGCCTTGAGCTTCTCCCGGTTTTCTTCGGCCCGGCAAAGGGTCTCAATTTCCTTTTCCGCCTCCTCCCGGTAACGGAGCAGGGCCTCCTCATCCCCGGCGCCCCCCGGAGCAACAGGGGAACCATACTTCTTTTTGAGCCGGTAGAGCTGGGCGAGGCGTTCTTCCACCTCTTCCAGCCGTTCCGGATCGTAGCGCAGCCCGTTCCGGTAGGAACGGAGTTCTTCCGACAGATCCTCCGCCTCGTAATAGAGATCTTCCAGGCGTTTATGGATCGCCGCAAGTTCCCCGTCAATGGCCGCGGCCCCTTCCAGGGCGGAACGGGATCGCCGGGCCAAGGCCAGCACCGACGCATCCCCGTCAAAAAGGGCGGCGGCGGCCCCGTTTACCTGACCGGCAAGCTTTTCAAAATCCGCGAGCCGTGCCGCTTCGGCCTCCAGCTCCCGGCCTTCACCCTTTTTGGGCGCGGCGCGGTTTATCTCATCCACCGCGTACTGCAGAATTTCGATCTGCGCCTCCCGGTCCCGTTCGTCGCGGAGGGAGGCCTCCATGGCCTTTTTACTATCCGCCAGTGCAAGAAAAGCCCAGTTGAACTCCGCCGCTTCCTCCTCAAGCCCCGCGAACCGGTCCAGATAGCGGCGGTGGGTTTCCTTCCGTAAGAGGGATTCGTGGGCATGCTGCCCGTGGAGGTCGAAAAGATAGGCCATGGACTCCGTCAGATCCGTCCGGGTCAGGGGCACGTTCTGAATATATATGGAACCCCGGCCCGAAGATTTTATATTCCGGCGGACGATCAGCTTGCCGTCTTCGGTTTCAATTTCCCGCTCCTTGAGCCAGGTAAGGAGGTCCTGATTTTTCTCATCCACGGATAGTACCGCGGATACCGCGGCCTCGTCACTGCCGGTACGGATCACCTCCGGATCCGCCTTGGCCCCCAATAAAAAACTCAAGGAACCCACGATGATGGACTTACCCGCGCCGGTTTCGCCGGTAAGGATGTTAAGCCCGTCCTCGAAGGAGAGGGTGAGGTTTTCGATGAGGGCATAGTTCCGCACGGAAAGTTCCTCAAGCATCGGGGCCTCCGGACCAATTCAATTTAGAACGGAGGACCTTATAAAAAACCTCCCGGTCCGATGCGATGAGCAGGGCCTGGTAGGGGGCTTTCCGGATAAAGATCCGGTCCTTTGGCTCCAGCGGCTCGGTGATCTGGCCATCCACGGTCAACAACACGCCGCTCCGCTGTTCCTCCTCAACCTCCACGGTGATAGTTTCGTGGGCGGGGACCACCATGGGACGGTTGGAAAGGGTGAAGGGGCAGATGGGGTTGATGATGACCGCCTCTATTTCGGGGTCCAGGATGGGCCCGCCGGCGGCCACCGAATAGGCGGTGGACCCCGTGGGGGTGGCGACGATGAGGCCGTCGGACCGGAAATGCCCTATGCGGATGCGATCCTCCGACGCCACCTGCAGCCGGATGAGTTTGGCAATCCCCGACGCGGAAATGACCGCATCGTTCAGGCAGGCGGAACTGGCCACGATCCGCCCCCGGCGTTCCACGGTTATTTCCAGCATGAACCTCCGGGAAATGGGGGCATCCGAGCGGATCCACCGGTCAAAAACCTGTGCCCATTCATCGGGATGAACCGCGGCAATAAAGCCCAGGGACCCCAGGTTGATGGGAAGGATGGGGATGCCCTGGGGGGCCATGGTCCGGGCGGCATAGAGCACGGTACCGTCCCCCCCAAGGCTAAAACAGATATCACCCTGAACCTGCTGGTTAGCTTCGGAGGCGCCCTCATAGACCAGGGAGGCAACCTCCATGTTTCTCCGGCGCAGTTCCCCGGTGATTTCTTCCGCCAAAATTGGAGCATTTATTTTGTGGAGATTGACGATCAACAACGCCCGTTTTATTTCCGGCATTCCAATTTTGCTCCATATTAGGGGAGGGATACGATGAGTTTTACCACCTTTTCGATTTCCGATGCCCCAAGTCTTGGATACAGGGGGAACAGAACGGTCCGCAGGGACAGGGAATAACTCTCCGGGCACTGGGCCGGGGGGATACGGCCGCTGCCCACCACGGTATCCTCAAAGGCGCTTTCCACGACAATCTCCTTCCGTTTGGCATAGGCCTTAACATCCTTAGCCCCGGTCTCAAGGATCAGGGGAAAGGCGTAGTGGTTATATTCTGTTTCTTCGGTTTCACTGAACCGCTTATGCCGGGTCTGTAAGGCCGACTGGGTGTAGGCCCGGGCGATTTCCTTCCGTTTTTGCAGGTTTTTTGCCGCCTCCCGGAATTGTACCACCGCCATGGCGGCATTCATATCGGGAAGGCAAAATTCGGGCAGGGGGTCCAGGTTCCGCAATACCGCCGCATCCCGGCGGCTTACCGCATATAAAAGCGCCCCCCCGCCGGCGGTGAGCATATCCCGTTCCTCCAGCCCCAAAATGGTCAACACCCCAAAGGATCCGGCCTTTGCCTCTCCCAAAAGGCCGCCGTAACTGCGGGAACAATCCTCAATTACCGGGATCCCTAGGGCGGTGATGGCGGGCATATCCGGGATAAACCCCAACACATGATGTACCACCATACAGCGGATCTCAAGCTCCGGGGGCTTTCCCGCCAGGGCCGCCTCAATGGTTTCCGGCCCCATGTTACAGGTTGAGGGGAGGACATCGCAATACACGGGGATGAGCCGCAGGCTTTCAATAACCTGGACATAATACCGGGGGGACAGGGCGGATATCACCACCCCCTGCCCATCCGCAAGGCCCAGAGATTCCAGGGCCAGGCGCAGGGCTATGGCGGGGCTCCGGAGGGCTAAACTATAATCATATTGAAGATAGTCCCGGGCCCCGACGGTCAGCAGCCGGGACTGATCCCCCGGGCCTACTTTATCCTCCACCAAGGCGGTAAGAACCGCATCCATCTCCTTTCGCCTGATAGTCGGAGAATAGACATCAATCTTCATGCAATACCTCAAATTCCGGCAATCCGGCGTTTCTTCTGACTTTACCTCGATGCGCCGCTCGGTTTATCTTCTCAGTTCCGATATTTTCTGCAATTCTTTGGGGTTAAAGAGGTCCCGGATATCCAAAATAATCAGGTATCCCTTTTCCTGACGGACCACCCCCTGGATATATTCCGCCCCAATGCCGGTCAACATCTGCGGCGGGGGTTGAACATCCTCTTTTTCAATGGTTACCACCCGGGAAACCCGGTCGATAATAACCCCCAGCTTCATACCGTCAATATCCAGGATAATAAACCCCGAAAGAAGCTCGTCTTCCTCTGAATTCAGGATCTTCTTTAAATGGAATCGCTTATGCAAATTAATAATGGGGATTATTTCGCTGCGCAGATTAAAAATTCCCTCGACATAGACCGGGGCATTGGGGATTGCCCTGATTCCCTGGACCCGGACTATTTCCTTGACATCCATTATATTAATCCCATACAATTCCTCACCAAGCTGGAAAGTAACTAATTGTTTTTGATCCGCCATAGCAACTCCCTTTTAACCCCATTTTCCCTCAGGTATTCACCCGGAACATACCTTGATCCCTTCACAAACAGAACCATAGATAAATGTACTATTTAATGGCGTTTTCTTCAAGGGATAAAAGCAAATAAAAAAAGCCTGGCAATGACCTACTTTCCCACCCTTTCGAAGGGCAGTATCATCGGCGTAAGAGGGCTTGACTTCCGTGTTCGGAATGGGA
>NZ_JAJQRC010000038.1:0-28406 GCF_046533115.1 Treponema sp. TIM-1 | reverse complement strand
TAAATTCGCTGCCGTTATCGCTGTGGAACTCCCTGAGCGGGAAGGGAAGGGTTGCGTGGATGTCCTTGAGTGCGTTGAAGGTCCAGCGGTGAGCCTTGTTGAGCAGGGAATACAGGGATATCCAGCCGGAAGCGACGTCGGTGGCGGTGAGGGTGAGGATATACTGGCCGGAAGTGGTCTGACCGCAGTGGTGAACCGTGTCAATTTGGATAAAACCGGGGAGTTTTCGTTCCTCCGAGGTGTAGAAGGTGCGGATGGGAATGAGGTGTTTGAGGAATTTTCCCGGTTTGGTGAGGCTTTTGCCCTTGAGGGCGAGGGCAGCCTTGTCTTTTTTGAGGGCGCGGTCGATGGTGGCGGGGCTTATCTTCATGAGGTTCTCCCTGATGTCCGGGGTGATGGCGAAGGCGGACCAGGAGGCGATGAAGGGCATTTGCTGGCGGATGAGGGGAGCCAGGAGCTTGCCGCATTTATACCAGAAGAATGTCCAGATGAGGCGGAGGGAGGCGATGACCTCATCGGTATAGATTTTTTTGCCCTGCCGGTTGGCGGGTTTTTTTTTCTGCGGTTTGAGTTTGACGGTCTTGCCGTTAACGACGAGGAGGGCCTGGAGAGCCTGCGGCTGGTTGAGGATACGCAGGGCGTACTTCCGGTTTTTGTAGCCGGTAATCTGGATGAATTCATCCAAAATGGCCGATTTCTCTTTCCGTCCGGCTTTTAGGTAGTGGGAACGAACCTGTCTGGTAACTGCCTTTTTCTCTTTCATGGATAACCCCATTTTGACCTCCGGGAACTAGTGGTTCCGGATAGTCTGCCTTGATTTGGGTTACTTTTTCAAAATGAGGCATAGGGGCTTTTGGGTTACTTTTTCAATGAGGCAACGCGGGGGCTGGAAATTCTGGTTAAGGTGAAGTATCATTTTTCCGAAAAACGTTACCCTGCGGCTTTGGCGGTTTTAGAAAGCCGGGAGGACCAGGATAACCCCTGGATCTTTGTTCTGGGAAAGATCGAGCGGAAGGTCCTGGAGGCGGTGAGCCGTTACCAGCTAAAGGACAAAGCGGGCGCTTTTGCCGCCCTGGAAGCGGCCTACAAGCTGGCCCTTCCCAATGCCGTGAATATGCCCTTTATAGAACTGGGGAAGGATATGCGGGCCCTGGCGGAGGCGGCGTTAAAGGACCATGCTCCGGGACTTCCCCGGGACTGGCTGGAAAAGATACATCTGGGCGCCATGGGTTACGCAAAAAAACTCTTTACCGTGGTGGAGCAGTACCGGCCGGAGGCATCCCGGGCAGGTTCCTTTGATCAGGGGAAGGGTAAACTGTCCCGTCGGGAAATGGAGGTCCTCACGGGCCTGTACCAGGGAATGACCCAGAAAGAAATTGCCGGCGCCTCTTCCCTGTCGGAAAATACGGTTAAAAGTGTTATCCGCAGCATCTACAATAAATTAGGGGCGGTTAATAAGGCCGATGCGGTGCGGATCGCCGTATCCCAGGGGCTGGTGTAGCAGGGATCTTCTTATTAAGGGTCCGGTCTACCGCGGCGGCGCTTCGTTATTATCGTAATTATAAAAAGGAAAGAAAAAGTGTCCGAGCAGCTTTTTCAGGGTATGTCCCCGGAACCGGAAAATCAATATTTTCTGGAAAGGCCCCGTATAGACCGGCTTCTGGCAAAGGCGCTGCAAAGTCATGTGGTTACCGTGATAGCCGGGGAGGGCAGCGGCAAAACCCATGCGGTACATTCCTTTCTCCGGAAAGATCAGCGGCCTATCATTTGGGTACAGCTTTCGGAGCGGGATAATATGGGGTGGCGTTTCTGGGAGAATTATACCGGCGAGGTGGCCCACCTCAACCCAAAGGCCGCGAAAATTTTCGCTGATATGGGTTTTCCCGAATCGGGCCGGCAATTTGACCGGTATCTGGGGCTGGTAAAAAATGAAATCATAAGCCGGGAACGGTACGTGATCGTCTTTGACGATTTTCACCTGCTCACCAATCCTTCGGTCCTGTTACATCTGGAACGGGCCCTGGCCGCTCCGGTTTCAAAAAATACCATTGTCTTCATCTCCCGGACGGAACCGGCAATGAATACCCTGGGGCTATTGGCTAAGGGGCTCCTCTTCCAGATTACCGCCGAGGATCTCCGGTTTACCCGGGAGGAAACCGACGAATATTTCCGCCTCCACCATATTCTCCTTGCGGAAGAGGAACTGGATCGGATCTGCCGGGAGACCGAGGGCTGGGCCCTGGCGCTGGGGCTTATCCTTCAGGAGATAAAAACGGACCAGACGGGCGGCCGAAGCTGGGACCGGGTGATGCTGCCCATCAAAAAAATGGAGGAAAATATTTTTTCCGCCATGGAGGCGGAGCTCCAAAAATTCCTCATCAAACTTTCCCTTATTGAGCATTGGCCCCGGAATCTGCTGGAACGCCTTGAGCCGGGGGGAAAGCATATCTCCGCCATGGAAAAATTTAGTTCGGTGATCCGCTTTGATGCCTATCTCCACGGCTTTAGAATCCATCACCTCTTTCTGGATTTTTTGCGGGAAAAACAGGAATACCTGTCCCGCGAGGAAATCCGGGAGGTCTGCAGCAAAGGCGCCCAATGGTGTATCGAAAACAACCTTCCCACCGATGCCGCGGTGAATTACGAACGGGCCCGGGATTACGGGGGATTTATCCGGCTTATCAACTCCCTGCCCCAGATGCTGTCCCGGACGGTGGCGTCCTTTTTTCTGAACACCGCGGAACGGCTCCTCGCCGGGAATCCGGAGGACGGCGAGGATTGGGATTTCATTTTTTTACGCTTTATCATCCGTCCCCGGCTGCTGGCGCTTCTTGAACGCTTTGATGAAGCCGCCGGGGAATGCCGGGCGGCCATCACCCGCTTCGAGGCCCAAAGCCCAAGTCCCAATCGGTCCCGTATCCTCTACGCGGCCTACAATAATCTGGGGCTCCTCAGCATTCTCGCCTCAAAATACACCAGGGACTACGCCTTTTCCCACTGGTTTGAACAGGGATACCGGTACTACCTCGAAAATCCGGAGCCGGTTCAGGGGATGATGAGCCAGAGCAATATCGGCTCCTATGTGATTCCGGTGGGATTTCCCGCGGAACCGGGGGAAATTGAGTCCTTTATAGCGGCATATTCCGCTGCCGTACCCCACATTGCGGTTTCCATGGGTGGTTACCGTTTCGGGACCGATACCCTGGCCCGCGCGGAGCTGGCCTATTATCAGGGGGACTTAAACAAAGCGGAACAATTCGCCCGCCGGGCAATATACCAGGGCCGGGAAAAGGGCCAATACGAGGTGGAAAACCGCGCCCTTTTTTACCTTATGCGGATAGGCATCCACCGCGGCGATATAACGGAGATTCGGGATCTTGAGCGTCAAATGGAAGCCCAGATGGAAAAGGGTGAATACCCCAACCGTTACAATATCCACGATATCATTATGGGCCGCTTTTATACCCACCTCGGCTTAATCGAACGGATTGCCCCCTGGCTTAGAACGGAAAACGAGGGTGAGGAACTGAACGCCCTCTTCCGCGGCTTTGATAGTTTGGTCAAAGCCCGGTACCTTTTTATCGAAAAAGATTACCCATCGGCCTTACAGGTTCTGACTGAGGAGCAGGCCAGGGGCGATCTGGGCAGTTCCCTCCTGGGAATGTTGGAAATGACCGCCCTGGAAGCCGTAATCCGCCACGGGCTCGGGGACCGGGAGGGGGCCTTTAGCGCCCTGAAACGGGCTTATGACGCCGCCTGCCATCATACCCTGCATATACCCTTTATTGAACTGGGGGAGCCTATGTCCGGTCTGATTAACGCCCTCCTCAAGGCCCGGGGAGAGAAGCAGGGGGACCGTGAAAGCCCGGATGCCAGTAACGGGATTCCCGAGGAATGGCTGCATACCATACGGAGAGACGCTTCGGCCTACGCCAAAAAACGTTCCCTGGTGGCAGCCCAATATTCGGGCCGGGATACCGCCAAGGTTCCGGCCTTTTCGGAGTGGGAAAGGGAGATACTAAACAGCCTCTCCCAGGGCCGCACCGCGGAAGAACTCGCCGCGGGGCTGAACATTTCCGTTAAGATGGTCAAGAGCGCCATCCGGAGCGTGTATACCAAACTTGGAGCGGTAAACCGGGCCGATGCCATCCGTAGCGCCACTTCAAAGGGCCTGTTGACGGGTCCCGATATGCCTAAGCCGCCGGAAAACGGATAATTTCCGGGGGTGTGGATCCTCCTATTGACAAATCCGGTCTTTTTCGGGAAGCTGATAATCGGGGGTTGGCATGAAGCAGCATGTGGTATCGGCCTTGGTAGAAAACCGGGCGGGAACCCTGAGCCGGGTTTCAGGCCTCTTCAGCCGCCGGGGTTTTAATATCGACAGCCTGACCGTGGGGGAGACCGAAGACCGATCGATCTCCCGGATGACCATCGCGGTAACCGGAGATGATGCGGTGCTTGAACAGATCATAAAACAGCTCAGTAAATTGGTGGACGTGATCGCGGTCCGGGAATTGGATCCCTCCTCCTGTATACGCCGGGAAATTATGCTGGTTAAAATAGGGGCCGATGAAAAAAGCCGCCCCGCGGTGATAGAGATCGCCGGTATTTTCCGTTCCCGGGTCATTGATGTTTCTCCCACCACCATTACCATTGAGGCTACCGGCGATATTGAAAAGCTGGACGGTCTTCTTCTGCTCCTGAGCCCTTACGGCGTTCTGGAACTTGCCCGTACCGGTCTTGTGGCCCTGGAGCGGGGTTCCAAGGTACTCAACGTTAGTACCGTACCTCTCCTAAACCTACGTAACTAACCGGCAATTGCGCGGCCGGATTCCCGGAGACAAGCTCCGCGAATCTTACCGTAGGACAATTACCGGATTCTCAAATCCTCGCAAGAGGAAATTCCGCAGGGGAAACCTGCGCAGGAGGTTGTGTATATGGCTATTATGTATTATGAAAAAGATTGTGACCTGGGGGTGCTGAAGGGTAAGACCATCGCGGTGATAGGTTACGGCTCCCAGGGGCATGCCCATGCCCTGAATGCCAAAGAATCAGGCCTTAAGGTGGTGGTGGGCCTCTACGAGGGTTCCCCTTCCTGGAAAAAGGCCGAGGCTGCGGGGCTCGAGGTAAAGACCGCCGGGGAGGCCGCCGCGGCGGCGGACTTCATCATGATCCTCATCAATGATGAAAAACAGGCCAAGCTTTACCAGGAATCGATTAAACCGGCCCTGAAGTCCGGCAAGGCCGGTATAAAGACCCTGGCCTTTGCCCACGGCTTTAACATCCACTTCGGCCAGATTCTACCGCCCCCGGACATCAACGTGGTGATGATCGCCCCCAAGGGCCCGGGCCACATCGTGCGGGAGCAGTACCAGGCCGGCGCCGGGGTCCCCTGCCTCGTCGCGGTCCACCAGGATGTCGACGGAAACGCCAAACGGCTGGGCCTGGCCTATGCGGCGGCCATTGGCGGCGCCCGGGCGGGGGTACTGGAGACCACCTTTAAAGAAGAGACCGAAACGGATCTTTTTGGGGAACAGGCGGTACTCTGCGGCGGGGTTTCTGCCCTGATGAAGGCGGGTTACGAGGTCCTCACCGAGGCGGGTTATCAGCCGGAGAGCGCTTATTTTGAGGTAATGCACGAGATGAAGCTCATCATCGACCTGGTGAACCGGGGGGGCCTCTCCTTTATGCGCTACTCCATATCGGACACCGCCGAGTACGGGGATTACATCACCGGGCCCAAGATCATCACCGAGGACACAAAAAACACCATGCGGCAGGTTTTAAAGGAGATACAAAACGGCAAATTTGCCAAGGACTGGATCAGCGAAAATCAGGTGAATCGGCCCTTCTTTAACCGGATGCGGGCTATCGAAGCCCAGCACCCCATCGAAAAGGTGGGCAAAGAACTGCGATCCATGATGGGCTGGCTTCAGAAACCGGATAAATAAAGGAGCGTTTAGATGACAAACAACGAAAATGTCCGCCGGATTACCATATTTGATACCACCCTGCGGGACGGGGAACAGGCGCCGGGGTGTAGTATGAACCCCCAGGAAAAACTGGAAGTGGCCAAACGGCTGGAAAAACTTGGGGTGGATATTATGGAAGCGGGGTTTCCCGCGTCCAGTCCCGGGGATCTGGAATCGGTTAAAACCATCGCGGGGGTGATCAGAAATTGTACCGTGGCCGGGCTCTGCCGTTCCCGGGAAAAGGATATCGATGCCGGCCGGGAGGCCCTTGCCCGGGCGGTCTCCCCCCGGCTCCACATATTCCTGGCCACTTCCCCCATCCACATGGAGTACAAGCTCAAGATGACCGCGGATCAGGTGGTGGAACAGGCGGCGGCGGCGGTGAAATACGCTAAAAAATTCTGTTCCGATGTGGAATTTTCCGCGGAAGACGCCTCCCGGAGCGATCCGGATTTTGTCTGCCGGGTGTTCGGCGCCGCCATAGCCGCCGGGGCCACCACGGTGAATATCCCCGATACGGTGGGGTATGCCATGCCCAATGAATTCGGCGGACTGGTCCGGTATATCAAGGAGCATACCCCCGGCGGGGAGAAGGTGAAGTTTTCGGTCCACGTTCATAACGATCTGGGGCTGGCGGTGGCCAACAGCCTCGCGGCAATCCAAAACGGGGCGGACCAGATTGAATGTACGATTAACGGCATCGGGGAACGGGCGGGAAATGCCTCCCTGGAAGAGATTGTCATGGCCCTGCGGGTCCGGAAGGATTACCTCCATATTGATACCCGGCTTGACACCACCCAGATCTACGGTACCAGCCGCCTGGTGAGCCAGGTGACCGGGGTAAAGGTCCAGCCCAACAAGGCCATAGTGGGGGACAATGCCTTTGCCCATGAGGCGGGGATCCACCAGCACGGGGTCCTGGCGAACCGGGCCACCTACGAGATCATGACCCCCGAGTCGGTGGGGATCTCCAAAAACCAAATGGTGTTGGGTAAACATTCGGGCCGTCATGCCTTTGAGGATAGGCTTAAGGATCTGGGCCTCAGCGTGGACGCCCAAACCCTGGAAACGGTTTTTGCGGAATTCAAGAACCTGGCGGATAAAAAGAAGGTGGTCAGTGACCGGGACATTGAGGCCCTGGTAATGGGCGCCTCTGCGTCGGTTCCCGAAACCTGGAAACTCGACCATTGGGCGGTGAACACCGGTTCCGCCCTGGGGGCCAGCGGTACCATCCGGCTGCAGCACCGGGACGGTACCTTCCAAAAGCTGGTTTCCATGGGGGACGGGCCCATTGACTCGATCTTCAAGGCGATCAACCAGATAATCGGCAAGGAGCCGGAACTGGAGCTCTACGAACTGGGGGCCATCACCGGGGGCTCCGCCTCCCAGGGGGAGACCATGGTAAAGATAAGCTATCAGGGCCGGCACTGGAACGGCCG
The DNA here is from genome assembly GCF_046533115.1 of Treponema sp. TIM-1. Taxonomy (NCBI): domain Bacteria; kingdom Pseudomonadati; phylum Spirochaetota; class Spirochaetia; order Treponematales; family Treponemataceae; genus Treponema; species Treponema sp. TIM-1. The sequence continues at coordinate 20,995 of NZ_JAJQRC010000038.1, read as the reverse complement.
GGGGGTCTCTACCGATGTGGTGGAATCTTCGATTAAGGCCTATATCTCGGCGATCAACGCCATGGAATGGGAACTAACGCCGTTAGCATCGGGGCAGGAAGGAGCCGCGCAAAAATAACCGGATCCGTGGGGTTTTCCCCCGCCGGTTTCAAACCGACCGAATTTTGGAACCGGCTCACCTCAGTTTTGAGTTTCCGTTAAAATTAAAGGGCAGGGAAAGCCCCCGGAGTCCGGGGAGATCCCCGGAAAAACCCATGGTCCCGCCGCAGTCGTAGGCAAAACCGGATCCCCTGCCGGCTATATCCGTCACTTCCCGGATCACGTTCAGAGAATTAAGGGTCATGGTAAGGGGGATAAGCACCGTGGTATTTTTCCGGATGGTCGGGGCATTTTGAACGCTCCCCCGGGCCCAGGAGGAATTATTCACCCTAAAATCAAAGTTAAAGGCATCAATCGTTACCGCAAAATCGTTTTGATTTTCCACTTCCCAGACAAGTTCCAATTCCACCTTTTGCAGGCTTAGGCTCTTGAGGGATACCCCCTTAAACCCTATGGCCGGGACCTTTACCAGGGGGAGTTCCCCGGAAAATTCAAAACGATAGGTTTTTTCTCCCAGAATGGGGATGGTAAATTTCGCCCCCATGGCAAGCACATAGGCTGCTGTCTGGGTGTTTTTAATGGACTGGAATGAATTATAGAGGCCGTCGTAGGTCAGACTGATGGGCACTTCCACCACCGTCACTTCTTTGGACTTAATAACTTCGTCGTTCTTTATCGTCCCCCGGACAAAGGAATTGGCGTTAATGAAAAGCTCCCAATCAAGCTCCGGAAAGGGAATATCAAAGGCATTGGGATTGTCCACGGCGACCTTACCGACCATATCCACCCCGGCAAAGCTAATCGCCCCCAGGTCCACGGACTTGATAGAAAATACCGGTTCCCGGATTACCGATCCCAGACTCCGGCAGGCGCCGAGCCCCAGGATACAGATCAGGGTAAGAAACACGGTTCTTTTTTTCATGGCGTTTTACCGGGAAGGTTCCCCCTTCTTACCGATTACCGCAAATCCGCAATAGGGGACCAGGGCTTCGGGCAGTTTGACGGTCCCGTCCTGCTGCTGAAAATTCTCCAGGATGGCGATGATCCCCCGGGAAATGGCAATGGCCGTCCCGTTGAGCATGTGGACAAAGCGGTTTTTACCCTCCTCATCCTTGTATTTTATGTTGAGCCGCCGGGCCTGATAATCGGTACAGTTGGAGGTGGAAGTTACCTCCCCCCATTCACCGCCGTTCCTGCCGGGCATCCAGGCTTCCAGGTCCCACTTACGGTAAGCCGGGGCCCCCAGATCGCCGGTACAGGTATCCACCACCCGGAAGGGGATCGAGAGTCCCGAAAAGATTTCTTCCTCTACGGAGCGGAGTTCTTCGTGGAAGGCGTCCGACTCCTCCGGGAGGCAATAAACGAACATCTCCACCTTGGTAAACTGATGCACCCGGTAGAGCCCCTTGGAGAACTGCCCGGCAGCCCCCGCTTCTCGGCGGAAACAGTGGGAAAGTCCCGCCATCCGCAGGGGAAGTTTTTCCCGGGGAATGATCGTGTTGGAATAGTACCCTCCCAGGGTTATCTCCGCGGTCCCCACCAGGCAGGAACCCTCGTCTTCCAGGGTATACACATTGGATTCCGCCCCCCGGGGATTAAACCCTATACCCTCAAGGATCTCTTCCTTGGCAATGTCCGGGGTGATAAAGGGGGTAAACCCCTTTTTTTGTAAAATATCCAGGGCATACCGGATAAGCCCCAGTTCCAGAAAAACCCCTTCGTTTTTGAGGTAATAAAATTTGGTTCCCGAAACCTTGGTCCCCGAATCAAAATCAATAATATCCAGATCCTGTCCCAGTTTAACATGATCCGCGGGCTCAAAATCGAATTTGGTCGGTTCGCCGACCCGCTTTACCTCTAAATTATCCTTATCTTCCTTACCCACCGGCGCGTCCGGGTGGGCCATATTGGGAATACGCCGGGCCTCGGCCTCCAAGTCGGCCTCGACCTTTGCCAACTCCCCCTCGACGGCGGCGATATCTTCCTTGTATTTTTTCCCTTCCTCAATAAGCGCGGTCCGGGCTTCCGGTTCAAGTTTTCCCTTCATAGCCGCCGCATTGGCGTTCCGCCGCTGCTGCAGACCCTGCAGCGCCGTGGTCAATTCGGTCCTCCGGTTAAAAAGCCGGACCACTCCATCCGCATCGGCTTTCATATAGCGATCGGCGATATTTTTTTTGACCTCCGGCAGCTTATCCACAATAAAACGGTAATCTAACATGATGGTATCAGTCTACCAAAGGCCGGAATATCCGTCAATTGATCGAATTGCGCCTATTTCACCGAATAAAAGCAACTATGCTCTCCCTGGGTAGACGAAGCAAATATTGTCATATATAGTAGAAAAATGATAGGCTTTCTTATTAAAAAGACCTTTTTTGATCTTTGGGATAATCTTTTCAAGGCGGCGCTGATAAACCTGGGGTTCATCGCGTCGGTGGCGATTCCGATTTTTATCCCCTCCCTTTTTGTCTCCGTCCCGGTGGTGGGGCTGGTCTTTTTGTGTATCGGAATTATTTGGTGTTTTATTTATCTGGCTGCCGCAGCTCTGTCCCTCAAGGCGATTTCCGATTATGGTTCCTTTGGGTTTATCGATTTCTTCCAGAACCTTAAGATAGCCTGGCCCGCAGGGGTGGTGATGGGATTTTTTGTTTTCGCCGCATACCTTTTGGTAACCCTGGTAATTCCCTTTTATATGGCCATGAATTCCACGATCGGTCTCTTGCTTTCGGCGATCATTTTTTGGACCCTCGTGGTGGGAATCCTTTCTTTACAGTTTTTCCTGCCGATCCGGTCCCGGCTGGACAGCAAAATCCCCAAGGCCATCAAAAAGAGTTTTTTAATTTTTTTTGATAACCCCCTGTTCTGCATTTTTTCCTTTGTGCATAATTTGGTGCTTTTGGCGGTTTCGGTGTTTTTGGCCTTCCTCTTTCCCGGCCCCGCGGGGATCCTACTCTACCTGGACGAGGCCCTGCGGCTGCGGCTCCTCAAATACGACTGGCTGGAAGCAAACCCCGATGCCAACCGGCGTAAAATCCCCTGGGAGGTCATTTTAATTGAGGAACAGGAAAAAACCGGTACCCGTTCCTTCAAAAATTTTATCTTCCCCTGGAAGGATTAGGCTGCTGCCGGGGATACCCGCTGCAGACTACCGTACCGGCGGCCCCATGACTTCAAGGATGTGCTCATCGGTAAGGTCCATACCTTTCAATTTCCGGGCAGTTTCCAGCTTTTCCTGATAGCTCTTTTCCCATTCGGCCTCTTGGCCTTCACGGAGTCCCTCTGCATTTCCGCATTAATGACCATCCCGGATTTTGTGTAGACCTTTACATCCAGAATACACATTTTATCATCAGGACATTCCCGTTTAAGGTATGGGTCAACGATGGTGAGATGATACATTTATCTTAACCAGGGTGGTTTCTATCGGCTAAAGCACCGGACGTTCTACTAATAACCAGACCACCCGGCATTCTTCAACGCCGTCGTTGAAACTGATGTGTTCTTCCCCCGCCGGGATAAAGGTGGCGGAGGGCGCTTTAGCCTCGAAGATTTTATCCCCGATCTTCGCTTTTATCGTACCGGAGAGTATAAAGGCGTATTCATCCTCCTGGTGTACCGCCGGCGGGGCGGTCATTCCCGGAGGAAAAACCCCATACCCCATGTGTACCCCCGCGCCTGTGGGAGCGCCCATAAAGAAGTCGGTCATCTCCACCCCATCAGGCCGCAGGATGTGGGGCAGGGTATCAAATTCACGGATCAGCATAATTATCTCCTCTCCTTTTGTATAACAAAGTTTTCGGGATCCACCAGGACGCCGTAATCCTCCGCCGCTTGGGAGGGAGGATCTAGTACCTGGTAAATACTAATATACCTCATATACGGGAGAAAGAGAATTCGACCGTTAAGGCGCAGACGAAGAGGGAAGGGAAAATCGGTACATGCCCACGAACCTCACTAACCATCATAAACTTTCATTTGAAATCCATGTTTTTGTTTTGGTGGTTCTGTGGTTACATTTCTTTAGGTATGTCCTGTCTTTTAGCCTTTACCAGGTACTAAATCGATTCGTGACAATGGTTTCATACCCTACTGTTTTGCCGCGCTTATAAAGGTATGAAACCCGAGACCAACACCTTATGAGTACAATATACCTCGTGGCTATACCGTGCGGTATATTGATTTTAAATAATCGATACTCCTTTTTGCTGCGGTATAGGCATCCGGGACGGGGATACATTCTATACTGATATAGCCCTGATAGCTGACATCCTTAAGCGCGTTCATAATAACCGGAAAATCCATCCGTCCGGCACCAGGATACATTCTGTTAATTTCGGCAAAATGTACGTAATTGATGGTTTTCCCCGCATAGTGTATGCTAGCAATGGGGTCATAATCCTGGATATTCATATGATGCGTATCAATATGCAGACCCAGGCTACTTGCGCCAAATTCACGAACAAAATCAGCAGTCTCTACAACCGTATTCAAGTAATTATTGATATAAAAATTTATAGCCTCAATTACAATTTTGACTTTACCTGCTGCATATTGTAATAACTCCATTAGTTGTTCCTTAAAACAATTCATACCGGCTTCTTTCTCATTAGCACGAATGTTTCCACGCACCATACCAATAATAACCGTACAATTCAAAGAATTTGCCAGATCAATATGAGCTTTCATGCTTTGCATTATCTTCATGCGGGCTTCAGTATCCTTGTCCTGCATGGTAAGACGATTAAGCGATGACTCAAGACCGGTAGCCAAAGCAGAAATTGACATGCCGTTCTTATCACAGAATTTACGCAGGCCGTTGCCGTCTACTTCCGATGCATTTCGAAGATGCAGCTCTACTGCATCATATCCCAATGTTTTGGCCGTCAGAATCGACTTAAATATATCGCCGCGGAATAATACCGGTGTATTTTCAGTCAAAGATTCTTCCGAAATAGCCACACTGTATCTGAATTGATATCCCATTTATCATCTCCGAAACTCTTTTTTCATTTCAGTGGATTTACTTAATATTATAGCCACCATCTATAAAGACAACATGCCCGGTCATATAACGGGCTTCATCGGTTGCGAGAAAAATCGCTATCCCTGCTATATCTTCGGGCTGACCGATTCCAAGGGGTATTTCCTTCTGATCCCGCTCAAAATCAAGTTCTTTCCGATTGATATCGGTAAGAATGGTACCGGGTCCTATGGCATTAACGTTAATTTTATAAGGCGCCATTTCAAGAGCCATACACTTTGTCATCATGGCAATAGCGGCCTTTGTAGGAGCATAGGCCGAAAGGCCAATTTGGCCGGTTTCACAAACGATTGAAGACATGTTAATGATCTTGCCTCCACCGCCCTGCTTCACCATTTGACGCGCCGCTCGCTGTGCACTGAAATAAGTACCGTACATATTTATGTTCCAAATTCCCGAGAGAGTTTCGATATCCATGTCAAGAAAATTTTTGAACGTGGCAACTCCCGCATTGTTAACAGCGATATCCACTCGACCCCATGTTTCCAATGTTTTAGCATACATACGATCGATATCTTCAGTTTTAGACACATTACATGGAACTGCGATCGCTTCCCCGCCGGCCGAACGTATTTTATCTGCTACCTCATCACAAAGATTTGATTTTGTTCCGGAAACAACTACCTTTGCGCCTTCTTCTCCATAAGCAAGTGCAATAGCACGGCCAATGCCTCTTGTGCTTCCGGTAATAATAGCCACTTTTCCTTTTAATCTGCCAAGACCCATACATGCCTCCTAAAAATATTTTCAACAATCAACATGTCCCACGACAGAGCCGTGAAGTATGAAATCCTTAACCACGAATCAACGGGCTTATAAAACTTGTTGGTATAAGGCTACTCAAGATAAAAAACCTCCTCCATATAGGTAATGCCGCTTTCTACACGGGAGTCAAAATCAACTTCCATCATTTTCATGCACATATTATTCCAACGGATACAGGCTTCATCTTTGGCTACATAATCACGTGCATACTGTATGTCACTGCATTCAAAGACATAAAAAAACTGTTGACCGTTTTGAAATATAGAATAATTGCGAAATCCGGCCCTGCTGTGTGCTTCCATAATTTCCGGCCAGGGATTCTTATGCAGCCGTACATATTCCTCTAAATACTCTTCCTTAATAGTCCATGTCCATGCATATTTCTTCATTTTTTCCTCCTTGGTTATGAATGCATAAGCCAGCCGCCGGTTACATTAATTGTTTGACCTGTCATATAGTTTGCTGCATCTGAGGCAAGAAACACAATAACCTGCGCTACATCATCCGCTGATCCAAATCGTTTCAAAGGTATAAGATCGAGGAATTTCTGTTTGCGGACCTCATCATAACCGGCGGTCATATTCGTTTCAATGATTCCGGGTGCCACACAATTCACATTTATTCCTTTTGGGGCCAGCTCCTTGGCAAGAGTACATGACAGTCCTATTATAGCAGCTTTTGCGGCAGCATAGTGTGCATGCATGATTGAACCAGAAATAGCCGCCTGGGAACTGATATTGATAATACGGCCATAACCCTTTTGGGCCATTATCCCTACTGTTTCTTTACAAAAATTATATACGCCGCCTAGATTGATATTGATAGTCTGGTTCCATTCTTCATCCGTCATTTCAATAAAGAACCTGTCTTTATAAATACCGGCTACGTTTACCAGAATATCAATTCCTCCAAATTCATCTATACAATAACGCACAACCCTTGCAACATCCCTGCGATCGGTAACATTTGCTTTTATCCCGATTGCTTTCATATCGGCGGCTTTAAAGTCATCAAGTGCTGTATTAATTGCCTTCTCGTCAATATCTGAGATACAGACATTTGCTCCCCTCTCCATAAACCGTATTGCAGTCTGGCGACCGATTCCGCCGGCCCCGCCGGTAATAATGATAGCCTTCCCTCTCATATCCGATAACATTTCTACCTTTCCTCCAAATTAAGAACCAATCAGCTTTATTACGGCATTAATGTAACATGATAGCCGTCATTATTTTTTCTTCGGTAATATCACTTCCTTTAAATTCTCCGGTCTGTCGGCCATGGGTTATTGTTATAACCCTTGAACACATTCCAATAATTTCCGACATCTCTGAAGAAATAATGATAACCGCCATGCCTTCCATGGCAAGGCGACCGATCAGCTTGTGAATTTCTGCCTTGGAACCTACGTCAATTCCTCTGGTTGGTTCGTCAAGCATTAAAATCCAAGGCTTAACAGCCAGCCATTTTCCAATTACAATTTTTTGTTGATTTCCGCCTGAAAGGGTACGAACCTGCTGATCGGGACCTGACGTACTAATCTGCAGACTTTCTTTAAATTCATTAAAAAGCGCAAATAGTTTTTTAGGATCGATGATCCCTCCCGTACGAATTTTTGATAGACCGGTAATGGCAATATTCCATTTACAATCCATCCCCATGATGAGCCCTTGTTCCTTCCTGTTTTCAGGAACCAGCCCTATATGGCGTTTTACGGCGGCATTCGTGTTTTTAATAGTAACCTGTTCGCCATTGATGTAAATTTTTCCCCCGGTTTGATTTCTAATACCAAAAATAGTTTCAACAATCTCTGTACGGCCTGCGCCAATTAGGCCGTATAACCCAAGTATTTCTCCCTTATGTAGACTGAAGTTGACGTTTTCAAACTGTCCGTGCAGGCTAAGATTCTCTACACGTAGAATTTCATTATTTGAACTATCGGCCTTAATTTTATTATAATAGTCTTCCAACTTCCGCCCAATCATCAAGGAAACTATATCATCTTTAGTACAGTCACTGGTTATGAATTCTCCGGATTTCTTACCATCTCGGAATACGGTAATTCGATCGCTGATTTCAAAAATTTCATCCATGCGGTGCGAGATATACACTATTGCGGCATTCTTCTCTTTAAGGCTGCGGACACAGCTAAAGAGTTGGGCTTTTTCTATATCCGTCAAAGAGGACGTTGGTTCATCCAGCATGAGAATATTCGCGTCAAGGGCTATGGCCCGGGCAATTTCTACCATTTGCTGCTGGGCAATGGGGATATCTTCCACGATCTGATCCGGCCGTATAGTACAATTCAGTTTTTCCAAAACTTCTTTTGTATCGGAATACAGCTTTTTCCAATCAACCATACGGTTTGCCTTGACAGGCAGGCTTCCAAGATAAATATTCTCGGCTACGCTTAGTTTTGGAACCAGTGAAAGCTCCTGAAAAACCAGGACTATACCATTTTTCTTTGCCTCCAGGGGTGTCCGGTAGTCTACAGAAACCCCTCGGTGAATAAATTCAGTACCATCATTTCTGTCTGCATGATATACGCCTGCAACAATTTTCATCATGGTTGATTTTCCGGCGCCATTCTCACCGGCCAATGCCAACACTTCTCCGGAGCGTATGTCTAAATCAACGTTGTCCAGGGCTTTTACATTAAGGAAAGACTTAGATACATTTTTCGCCCGGAAAATAATTTCATGCATATTACAGTACCTTTCTCCGTTATGACGAATATGGGACTTAGTCAAGTCCCATATTCGGTACTTCGCTTTCTACCAGGTCGGCCTTTCAAATTCGTTTACATTGTCTTTGCTAACAATAAAGGTTTCAATTCGATTGTCATCAGGAATCTTTTCACCTTTGCCAACCTTTACCGCCAGATCCAGCGCCAACTCGGCATCAAGTTTCGGAGACTGAAGAACTGAGGCAAACTGTTTTCCTTCTTTGATGGCGTCATATCCACTGGCAAATAAGGTACAGCTGGTGATGGGTATTGAGCCGTTATTTTTTCCAACCGCGTCCAGGGCATTCATGGCCCCTTTTGCAATACCATCATCCGCACAGTAGATTCCATTAATCCCGGTTCCGTATTTGGTAATATACGTTTCCATAATGGTCTGAGACTTATCAGTACTCCAGTCGGTTGGCTGGGATTCGAGAATTTCTACTCCCGTACCTTTAATGGCAGCGGCAAATCCGGCGCTTCTCTGAATTGCCGTATCATATCCTGCCGTTCCCGCGAGTTCGACAACTTTTCCCTTTCCACCCAGCGCTTTAATCATAGCTTCCCCTGCCTGGTAACCTTGCTTATAGTCACTGGGTCCGGAGAACGCGGTATACAGACCCTTTCCTGATGCGTCCACCCCCGAATTGGTGATTATAACCGGAATACCGGCATCTTTTAGCGCTTCCAGACCGGTGATAATCCCGGTGCTTGAAACCGGCCATACAATAGCGACGTCTACCTTTTGGGAGATCAGATCATTAATCTGATCCAACTGTACTGTGGCATCCCCTTTTGCATCCAAAAGAATAACATCTACATCAGGATACTTAGATGTACGCCGATCCTGTAAGGCCTTTGTATAGGTAGTGGTATAATTGTTTGCGCCCCCATTGAAATGAGCAACACCGATCACAAGCCTACCGCTGGCGGCTGAACCCTTTTGACCTGCCGAATATGCCATATGGCTGATAATAATCATGCAGGCAAACATAAAACAAAAAGCTTTCTTCATTTGTTTTTCCTCCAAAAATGTGATAATATCAATTCAAACCAAGCTTACGGACTAATCCGCTGCATGGTCTTCATTGCATCGGAACCCTTATCCAAAGGGCTGCTTTTTTTGCTCATGATCATCGAAATGGCATCAGATGTTACAATACCGATCAGGATCATTCCTGTTGCAATATAGTTAAATTCGGACGGAACATTCATCATATTCAATCCATTACGGAACATAACATAGGCAATAGTACCGCCCAAAGTATGCATCATCCCACCGCTGCCACCGTTTAAACTTGTCCCGCCTAATACCACACAGGTTATTACAATGAGGCTGCCATCCGGATACCCAAGATATGGTGTAGCGCCATTCAATCTGGAAGCGGTCATGACACCGCCCAAACCGGCTGTTACGGAACAGATAACAAAATTCAACAAACGTACATTTTTAATTTTGATGCCCGCATTAAATGCGGCTTCGGCATTACCACCTATCGCGTAAGTGTTTCTACCGTGACGGGTATATTTCATTGCAAACCAACAAATTAAAAACAGAACAAAAAACGTCAAGGTAAGATAGGATATGCCAAAAAACGACCGGTTTGCATACCGGGCGAATAATCGATCCGGATTGCTGATCTGATCCCCATTACAAAGGAAATAAGTAAATCCCCGTATGCTTAACATTGTAGCGAGGGTTACAATAAACGCGTTTATATTAGCCCGGGTGACAAGCAGGCCGTTTGTAATACCAATAGCTACACTGACCAATAAAACCAGAAAAATGGACACGGTTATCGACAGACCATTGATTTGGAATAGAATTACCATATTAGCTATAAATCCCATGACCACGCCTGCGGAAAGGTCAAAATAGCCGCAGATAATCAGGAAAGTCATACCTAACGCCATTACGCCATAGACAGAACTCTGCATAAGTATATTCAGTATATTTCGTATGCCCAGGAAAGATTTCCCAAAAATAGAAAATACAATAAACATACAAACAAGAATCAGCACGATAGTATTTTTTCTAAAAAAATGCAAAATCCTATTCATGCTAGTCCTTCCCTATATCTAGAACTAATATCTATCCAAACGATGACGACAATGACAAGACCCTGCATAACCCATTGAAAATAATACGGCAGTCCAATCATAAGGAATCCGTTTGTTAAGGCAATAATAATTAATACGCCCAGCAATGAACCGTAAACGCTGCCTTTTCCTCCGGAAAGGCTTGTACCGCCTAATATGACCGCTGATAATACGTTAAATTCATAGCCAAATGCAATCCCGGTCTGGTATTGCATTGTTCTGGATGCCATTACCAAACCCGCAATACCACTCATCAAACCTGAAAGGATAAAGGTTGCTAGTACGATCTGTTTGTCATTCAGGCCACTGAACCTGACTGCGTCGGCATTTCCACCTACCGCTTGTACTTTTATGCCAAATGTCGTTTTATTCAATATAAATTCAAAAATGCCAATAAAGACCAGCAGAAGTATTACCTGAACCGGAATGCCAAATAGGGAGTCCCGGCCAAACACTCTGAACCATGTTGCAGAAGGATTGTCTACCCATGACAGTCCTCCCCCTGTATAGAGCAGCATCGTTCCGGTTAATATGGACATCATTCCTAAAGTAATAACCATTGAATGAACCCGCAAATAACCGACAAAAAAACCGGAACACATACCTACCAAAACACATGCAGCAAGCGCGATCAATACGGCAGGAAGAGGACCTAATTTATCGTGAAGATCTATGGATAATAATACGCTTAATGTTATCGTCGCACCCATTGACAGATCAAAATTTCCTGCTATCAACACAAAGGTCATGGCACAGCTGGCAATACCGACAACCGCTGCTTGCTGTAAAACAAGCATCAGGTTTGATACACTGAAAAAGTTATCAGTAACCAGTGAAAAGAAAACAATAATCGCTAGAAGTCCGATAAGCAATGCCTGCTTCTTGATAAATTCGGAAAACTTCTTACTCCGTACCTGTGTCTGCATTTCTATAGCCCTAAGAAAATAATGACGATAATTTATCACGCATCAGTAGCGACTCTGAAATATTATCTGTTTGATTGCAGTTTTCCCAATCCGTATAAGTATATTCAATACATATCCCCCCTTTATAAGCACTTTCACGGCAGTGCTGTGCCACCAAAGTAAAATCGGTAGTATTATCCGCGACAGCCGCCTGCATGATTCCCTTTGCCGCGCCTCGTGCATGTATATGAGAAGCGTAGGGCACAAGAGGCTTGACCTGTTCCGAGCCGATCCCTTGCCATGTAAAATGGGAATGATCTAAAGTAAGCGACAAACCCGGTACCGCATTTAACATTTTTATTGCAAGTTCCGGGGTGGTCATTATAGAACCAATATGGGCCTCAACACCGTATGTGATCCCCGCAACGGCGGCTTTTTCTACGCGCCATGCCAGTTCATCTCTGCAAATTTCAAAACTATCCGGAGTTTCAAAATCTACTCCCGGCAAAGCGGAAATATGCCTGCAGCCGGCTGCTTGAGTATATTCAAGAAGACGATCATAGATATCGCGCTGTTTAGAGCGGATTGCTTTATCAGGATGATTAATCGCACGTGCTTTGAAATCCAAAGCGGACTGAAAGAAAATATCGGAAATTCCCAGTCCTATTTCCGTCACCATTTTTTTCAAATTTGTTCCTTTCCGATCCGGATCGTCCAGTTGATCCGACGGCTGAATATGAGACCGATCTTGGAACAAGCCGATATCTACCCATTTAAAATCCAGAAGAGCGACGAGCCGAAGTGCCTTCTCATGTGATAAAAGCGGAAATGCAAAATCCGCAGAAGAAAAAAATACCATAGTTATCTCCCGATTTGTCCTACAGGTCTAGCCTCCGATAGAACATTTGGTTTTAACGCTCCCCATGGGACATCCGATATGACTTATACATAGGCATGTCCCCTTATTCTCAAAAATTCATCCCTTGTACTAAGATTTTATAATGATAAGGGGGTATTCTGTATTTGTCAAGGAAAAAATGTAAAAAAGTTTGTTTTTTTCTGTAAATACACTCTAAAAAATGAAGAAATATAACGATTTATTACATATGTAATAATATTAAGTTTCATAAAATTTCATGAAAAAATTATTGACAATAATAGAGAGGGATGATATAGTTTTTTATCAACAGAGGAGCTGGTTCCAAAATCGGTTGGTTTGCCACCGGTTCTTACCGTTTCTCAGGCTAAAGCCTTACGAAATTGCATTTTTTAAGGCTGCGGTACCAAAACCTGTTGAACTACCTTACGGGGTGTAAAGAGGCGATGCATGAAATACCTGGAATGGCTAAGTTCTAAAACTCAGACTAAGTGGTGGCATGATTCCGCCATACCCTCTGAAATAGATGAGGCGATTCAACTTGGAGCCATGGGGGTGACCACCAATCCTATTTTGACCTTTAAGGCTTTGGAAGCGGATCCTGCTTATTGGGCTCCGGAACTCGCCAAAATACCCGGTAATATAGTCGGAACGCCCCGGGTGGAGGCCCTGCTCAAGGTAATAGCCCTGGCAGCGGCGGGAAAATTCAGGGCCATATTTGATGAGACAAAAGCCCGGCACGGCTATGCCCTTGCCCAGGTGAATCCTTCCTATGCGGGTAATACCAAAGAAATGCTTGAGCAGGGCTTGCGCTATGCTTCCTGGGCAGAAAATATCGCCGTAAAGGTACCTACTACCAAGGCTGCCCTGCCGGTAATTGAGGAACTGGCTGCCAAGGGTATTGCGGTATGTACAACTTTAAACTTTTCCGTTTCCCAGGCAATTGCCGCAAGCCAAGCCTATGAACGGGGGCTGAAACGGGCAAAGAAGAACGGCATACCCCTTCGTCCTTGTTTTATCGTGCAGCAAGGAGGACGACTGGATGAGTACCTTATGGATGTTATTGAGGATAACGGAGTTTCCATAGAAAAAGAAAACGGCCTTTGGGCGGGGAATGCGGTGTGTAGACGTTCCTACCGGATCTTGCAGGAACAGGGGAGTTCGGCCCTTATTATGCCCGCAGGATTACGCGGTTCCCATCATTTATCGGTAATGGCAGGGGCAAAAATGGTTTTTTCCTTGCAGGCCCGGATGCAGCACCTGGTTAATAGTGAGGATCTTCCTCAGGAAGAGCATATTAATGAAGAAATCGATGAAAAAATCATTAAAGATCTGTTAAAGGTAAATGAATTTGAGCGGGCATATAAAATCGAAGGACAGCGTCCCGGAGATTTTATCACCTTTGGGGTTATGCAGCGAACCCTGTCACAGTTCCTTTGGACAGGTTGGGTTCCATTGGAAACCTACGGAACTACGGAGAAATCCCAGCGGTGGTTCTGAATTTGCGCAAAAATTTAATTTTGGAGATATAACATGGCTGAAAACAGTTATCTTAAATGGCTTTCCCAAACCGGTTCCTTTTGGTGGACCGATTCCGCTGTTTACAAAAACATGGATGACTACATCGGGAACGGTGCCACCGGGGCAACGACAAATCCTCCCCTGATTAGACGCTCTCTGTACGGGGCTCCCGATTTTTGGAAACCCTATCTAAAGGATATCAATCCAAACTTAAAACCGGATGAAAAAACGGAAGAAATTATTAAACGTATAACGGTTACCATCGCGGAAAAATTTTTACCCGTTTATAAATCCAGCGGTGGTATCCAAGGATATGTCTGTGCCCAGGTTAACCCGGCTTTGCAGGGAAATGCGGAAAAAATGTTTGAAATGGCAAAACGGCTTAATAAGTGGGCGGAAAACATTGCCGTAAAAATTCCGGCCAATGCGGCAGGGCTTGAAGTTATAGAAGAATGTGCCGCCTTGGGAATAACTACCGTAGGCACCGTAAGTTTTTCCGTCCCCCAGGCGGTAGAAATTGCCAGACGTCAGACCATCGGCACCGCCAGGGCGGAAAAAACGGGAATAAAGCCCGGTCAGGCCTTTTCGGTTGTTATGGTGGGCCGTCAGGATGACTACATTCGGGATGTAGCCCTGGACAACCGTGCCACTCTGGCCGAATCGGATATTATTCAGGCGGGTACCGCAGTTATCAAACGTGCTTATGGGATCATAAAAAATAACTCCTATAGATCCCAGTTGATGCCTGCGGGCATGAGAGGGGCTTACCATACAATTGATCTTGCGGGAATGGATATGACCATGTCCGTATCCGCTAATATTCAGGCTTCTCTTGCGAAAGAACAAGCACCTTTTACGGAGAATACCGATAAGTCTGTATCCGGGGATGTCATTGATCGGCTTTGCAGGATACCGGAATTTGCCAGGGCTTATGAACCCGATGGAATGAAGCCTTCGGAGTTTCTGTCCTATGGTCTATCTCAACGGACCTTATCACAGTTCTCGGAGGCATGGTTGTCAATACAGGAATTTGTGTTGTAACGGTCTGTTCTGACCCATGGAGAAAATTATATATTTGTAATTCTTTATATAATAAAGAGTTAGCAGTTTTTGACAAGGGATCAGTGGAACTCCGATTGGATTTTCACCGATTCTTATATTTTATTTTTGGAGTAATTTAATGAAAATCGAAAAGCTCAAACCCTTTATAAATGGACAGTTTGTGGAAAGTACCAGTAGCAAGTACATGGATATTTACGATCCTTCCACCGGAGAAGTTATTGCCCAGACTCCTTGCTGTACCAAAGAGGAAGTAGAGGATGCCATCGCTGCGGCAAGAACCGCCTTCCCCACATGGAGTGCTACCCCCTGCCCCAGGCGTGTGGAGGTACTCTACAAATTCCGGGACCTTATTGCCCTTCACCTGGACGAGCTTACCCATATGCTTACCCGAGAAAACGGTAAAAACTGGGAAGAAGCCAAGGGAGATCTTTTAAAGGTGAAAGAACCTGTGGAAGTAGCCTGCGGGGCCCCATCCCTGATGATGGGGGAAGCCCTTATGAACGTTACTTCCAGTTACGATTCAACCCTGTACCGGGAACCCCTTGGGGTTTTTGCCGGCATTGCTCCCTTTAACTTTCCCGCAATGATCCCCATGGGCTGGATGATGCCCATGTGCATAGCCACCGGTAATACCTTGGTTCTTAAAGCCGCTTCCATGACCCCCATGACCAGCCTTCGACTTGCCGCCCTCCTCAAAGAAGCGGGGCTCCCTGATGGCGTTGTGAATATCGTTACCTGTTCCCGAAATGAGGCGGAATTGTTCCTTACCCATCCTGATATAAGGGGAGTTACCTTTGTGGGTTCCACCGCCATAGGCCGCCATGTATATGCCGTTGCGGCAGCCAACGGCAAGCGTGTCCAGTGCCTTTGTGAGGCGAAGAACCATGCCCTGGTTCTGGCGGATGCTCCCATTACCCGGACCGCGGCGGGGATCATCAATTCCGCATTCGGCTGTGCCGGGGAGCGTTGTATGGCCCTGCCTACCATTGCCGTAGAGGAATCCATCGCCGATAAAATGGTAGAAGAGCTTATCAGGCAGGCTGGAACTAAAAAAATAGGCCCTGCTTACGATAAATCAACCGATTTGGGGCCGGTGGTAACCGCCGCCCATAAAAAGTGGGTGCTTGATTGGATCGAAAAGGGTGTTCAGGAAGGGGCGAAGCTGGTATTGGACGGACGGAATGTGAAGGTACCGGGATACGAAAAGGGTTTCTATGTCGGGCACACGATCTTCGACCATGTCAGGGCGGACATGATCGTGGGTCAGCAGGAAATCTTCGGGCCCGTACTCTGCGTCAAACGGGTAAAAAACTTTGAAGACGGTATTACCCAAATGAATGTCAACGAATTCGCCAACGGTTCGGTGATCTTTACCCAAAATGGTTACTTTGCCCGGGAATTCGCCCGGCGAACCCATGGCGGTATGGTAGGCGTCAACGTGGGTATTCCCGTTCCCGTGGGTATGTTTCCCTTTGCGGGGCATAAACATTCGTTCTTTGGGGATCTCCATTGTCTGGGGAAGGATGGCCTCCGGTTTTATACGGAAAGCAAGGTGGTTACCGCCCACTGGTTTACAGAGGACGAAAAGAGCGCCACCAGGGTCTCTACTTGGGACGGAGCTTTATAATCATAACTTCTAGAAGTTATGATTCGTTGCGAAGGGTACATACCCAAGAGCCCGCTCACGTGGGGGAGCCTTGGGGTGGAACCAAGGGTATGTACCCTGAGTCAAATACCTTATGAGAACAACATACCCCCGACCGCTTGCGGCGGGGTTGTTGATTATAAGGGAATAAGGTTATTTAATAGCACGGAAGCCCGGTTAAAGCAGGATAAGAAACAAAAGGCTTGTATCTTTGCCTCTAAATATAGTATAAAGAAATAATAATCAATCTTTATATAACAAGGAGATACAAGCTAAGATACCGGATTTTGGCCCGCATATACACGGCAGAGGGGTATTTATCGATCAATAAAAATAAAGAAGGTATCTTTCTGATAATAAAAGTGAAAACAGAACAAAAAACCACTATAGTTGATGTGGCAAGAACAGCCGGTGTTTCTGTAGCAACTGTTTCCCGGTATTTAACAAAACGCGGGCATGTTAATGTGGAAACAGCGCGGACCATTTCTGATGCAATTCAAACCACCGGCTATGAATATATTAAGCGGAAAAATGGTTCCGGTTCATCGGAAGGCAAAAATGTAATGATTATTTGCGGTGACATAAGCAGTCAAGTATATGTTCAATATATCCGCGGAATTCAGCATAGTATTGGGTTTATCGAATATAAAGCCCTCATTGTAGATAGCCAATATGATAACAATCAGGAAGAAGAGTATCTCCGTTACGCCATAGACCAGCAGTTTTGTGGAGTGGTGATGCTCAATGTGATGGAATCAAAATCCATTGTTGAGCTTATTAAGTCAGCAAATATTCCTATTATCTTTTTAAATCGATATATAAAAACCCTTGATATGGACATTATCAGCATGGATAACTATCGTTGCGGCTATATCGCGACTCAGTTTCTGATTACCGCGGGACATACCCGCATTCTGCATCTTGGGGGACCGAAAAATTCCATAAGCTGCAGAAACAGACTTCACGGATATATTGATTGTATGGAGGACAATAACCTGTCCGTCGACAAAAAGTATTTGTTTTATGGGGATCTGCAGGCAAAATCCGGCGCTGATTTTGTCGATTTTATAACAAAGCAAAATATACCGGTAACCGCTGTGTATAGCGCCAATGATATTATGGCCGGCGAAATGATAGAGGCCTTCCTTGCAAGGGGCATCGGGATTCCCGATAATATCAGTGTGGTCTGTACCGATAACACCCCGGCATCGGTAAATGGAAAGGTTAAACTGACCTGCGTCAGCTACGACACTTTTCAAATGGGAGTAGCCGCGGGAGATCTGCTCCTGGAGCGGATAAAAAATCCATCGGGCACAAAGAAAAAAATAATGTACTATCCGGATCTCATTGAGCGGGATAGTGTTAAGAATCTGAAAGAGGAGCTTTAAAAAACAGGCCGTCTTGGATATCTGCGGCGAAGGTACAATCCTGTTCAACCGGGAGGGCTTTCATTTCAGCGGACTCCGGAATGCCCTTCAGCTTCTCCATTCCCCCGGAGCAGCTTCCTGCTTACGGTATGTATATGGAATATCCCTTTACTCCCTTGTCATTTTGGGCTTTATTTATTTATTTTATATATATTATGGATTATGAAAAGTTAACTATCAAAGCCCAGGAAGCGTTAAACGAGGCTTCCGCCATTGCGCAAAAAGACGATCATTCCCAGGTGGATGTCGAACATGTACTGCTCGCCTTGCTCAGGCAGACCGATGGAATAGTCCTCCCCATCCTGGAGCGGATAGGGGTGGATACCCCCCAGATCATCCGGGATACCGAAGCCCTGGCCGCGGCAAGCCCGAAGATCTACGGCGAGGCGGCCCAGCTCTATTTTTCGTCCGCCGCCTCCAGGGTCCTGGCCAAGGCCGAGGCCGAGGCGGCCTCCCTCAAGGATGAATATGTTTCCACCGAACATATGCTCCTCGCCATCACGGCGGGGGAGGGAAAGGCCGCGGAGCTCCTCAAGAAGGCGGGGGTTACTAAAAACGGGATCCTCGCTGCCTTAAAGCAGGTCCGGGGAAACACCCGGATCACCGATCAAAACCCCGAGGGCAAGTACCAGGTGCTGGACAAGTACTGCCGGGACCTGACCGCCCTGGCCCGGCTGGAAAAACTCGATCCCGTCATCGGCCGGGACGAGGAGATCCGCCGGGTGATGCAGGTCCTGTCCCGAAGGACCAAAAACAACCCGGTCCTCATCGGGGAGCCCGGGGTGGGAAAAACCGCCATTGCCGAGGGCCTTGCCCGGCGGATCGTGGCGGGGGATGTCCCCGAGGGCCTCAAGGGGAAGAAGCTCCTCGCCCTGGACCTGGGCGCCCTGGTGGCGGGGGCGAAATTCCGGGGAGAATTTGAGGAACGCCTCAAGGCGGTGATCCACGAGATCCAGGCCTCCGACGGGAAGATCATCCTCTTTATCGACGAACTCCATACCCTGGTAGGGGCTGGGGCTGCCGAGGGGGCCACCGACGCCTCCAACCTCTTAAAGCCCGCCCTGGCCCGGGGGGAACTCCGGTGTATCGGGGCCACCACCCTGGACGAGTACCGCAAACACATCGAAAAGGACGCCGCCCTGGAGCGGCGGTTCCAGCAGGTTTATACGGCGGAACCCTCGGTGGAGGATACCGTCGCTATCCTCCGGGGACTTAAGGAGCGGTATGAGGTACACCACGGGGTACGGATCAAGGACGAGGCCCTAGTAGCGGCGGCGGTCCTGTCGGACCGGTATATCACCAGCCGTTTTTTGCCGGATAAGGCTATTGACCTGGTGGACGAGGCCGCGAGCCGCCTCAAAATGGAACTGGACAGCCGTCCCACGGAGTTGGACAAACTGGAGCGGAAACTTCTGCAGCTCTCCATAGAACGGCAGGCCCTGTCCCGGGAAGAGGACGAGGCCTCCCGGGATCGCCTGGGAAAACTGGAAAAGGAAATCGCCGACCTCGGCGCCGAACGGGACGCCATGAAAGCCCGGTGGGAGAGCGAAAAAAAGGATATCCAGGGAATTCGGAATCTCAAACAGCGGATTGAGGAACTCAAGATCGAAGAGACCCGGTACGAACGGGAGGGAAATTTATCAAAGGCCGCGGAGGTTAAACACGGCCGGATCCCCGAGGCCCAAAAGCAGCTCAAGGCCCTCAGCGACCAGATGGAGGAGAAGCGGGGGGAATCGGCCCTGCTCCGGGAGGAGGTGAGCGAGGAGGATATAGCCCAGGTGGTGTCCACCTGGACGGGGATCCCCGTCTCAAAGATGCTTTCCGGGGAGCTGCAAAAATACCTGGATTTGGAGAAGGTCCTTTCCCAGCGGGTGGTCGGCCAGGAGGCGGCGGTGGAGGCCGTGGCGGACGCCATCCGGCGGAATAAAGCGGGACTCTCCGATGCGGCCCGGCCCCTGGGGTCTTTCCTCTTTTTGGGCCCCACCGGGGTGGGCAAGACGGAACTGGCCAAAACCCTGGCGGACTTCCTCTTTAACGACGAAAAGGCCCTGACCCGGATAGACATGAGCGAATACGGGGAAAAACACTCGGTGAGCCGCCTCATCGGGGCGCCTCCGGGGTATGTGGGGTATGAACAGGGGGGGCAGCTTACCGAGGCGGTACGGCGGCGGCCCTACAGCGTGATCCTCTTTGACGAGATCGAAAAAGCCCACCCGGAGGTGTTTAACGTGTTCCTCCAGATCCTCGATGACGGCCGCCTTACCGACGGTCAGGGGAGGGTAGTGGACTTTAAGAACGTGATCATCATCATGACCAGTAATTTGGGTTCCGATCTGATCCTGGAGGCAAAAAAAAGCGAGGATATCAAGGGGGCCTTGACGGAACTCCTCAAACAGAGCTTTCGGCCGGAATTTTTAAACCGGATCGACGAAACGGTAATTTTTAACCGGTTGGGCAGGGAGGAAATCGCCAAAATCGTGGAGATTCAACTAAAACGCCTTGCGGGACGGCTGGCGGAACGGAAGATTACCCTCACGGTAACCCCGGCCGCCCGGGGACTCCTCGCGGAACGGGGCTATGATCCCCTCTTTGGGGCCCGTCCCCTGAAGCGGGCTATACAGGCGGACCTGGAAAACCCCCTGGCAAAGGTTATCATTGCCGGGAAAATCAAGGAAGGGGACCGGGTTACGGCGGATGCGGACGAAGGCGGTGGGGAAACCTTGACCTTTAAGAAAAGCTAAGGACCCGCGCAAGAATAAAATGCAGGGCATTTTATTCTAATTGCTTACGCAATAAAGAAACAATATGACCATTCGGTCATGTTGTTTCTG
>NZ_JAJQRC010000037.1:0-29895 GCF_046533115.1 Treponema sp. TIM-1 | reverse complement strand
GTGAGCGGGGCGTAATTCCCCGCCGGGCTTCGCCGGCACGGACCTAAACTGCCGGAGTGCCGGGTGGTAAGAGGCCTCCAGCCGTATTGGGGCGGGGGGGGCCTTAGCCGGTAAAGGGTTAAAAGCCGGTTACCGGGTAGAGAAGGACCCTCCCGTCCGATGGACGGGAGGGTGTGGGTCTCGTTAAAACCCGGGCGAGCCGGGTTTTGGGTTTTAATTACTCATGCGGGAGGGTTAGGTTATTGTTGCAACCAACCATCATCCGTACCAATGATATCTTCGGTCCACACATAGCTTCCAGCGGTACTAATAGCGGCTGTTATCAGAGTGGGACCGGTACTACTATAGAAATTACCAGCTGTAACTCCGGTACCGGCAAGGCTGCCCGTGCTAGTCCTAATAAGCTGAATCACAGCCCCAGAACTACCCGTAATGGTGGCGTTCACCGTCAGTACTTTATCATCGACAATTAATGTACTAGCTACGTTCAATGAGAGTGCAAGAGTCAAAGCATCATAAACGGTTACCGTACCTGCCACCACATCATAGGAATCTAAGTCATAGGAGAATACGGCGCCAGCAGCAAGTTTTATCTTCGCACTAGTATCACCAATGGTTATGAGAGTGGTCTCCAGTACAGCGCCTGGGTTCACTATGGTTATCCCGTCGCCGGTATGGACGATATTTCCACTACTGCCATCAGCATCAACCGTTCCATTCACGGTAATGGTTCCCTGATTGGCAATGCCTCCGGCAGTAGCCGTAAGAACGCCCGTCGTGGGGCCTACGGTAATGGTTGCGCCTGGATTGTTGTTAAGCACGGTAGCAGAGGTAACAGCTGCATTCACGTTAAGGATTCCATTATTGGTAATGGAGGCACTTGAGCTAACAACGCCATTCGCGTTAATGGTTCCATCATTGGTAATGGCTCCGGTAATGGCAAGAGAACCCGGCGTTGCTGCGGTCACGGTAATCACTCCACTTGGGTTATTGGTAAGCCCGACAGCGCCGGTAGAAGCGCCATTCACGGTAATGTCTCCACTATTGGTAATAGCGGCTGTGGTAATAGTAAGAGTGCCCACAACAATGTCTCCGTATGCGGTATTGGTAATCCCGGCACTACCGGTGATAGTCCCGGCGTTAATGGTTCCATCATTGGTAATGAGGCCGCTACCGGTAACAGTTCCACCCGTGGCGTTAATGGTTCCACTATTGCCAATGGCTCCGGTAACGGCAAGCGTTTCCCCAGTTGCCAGGGTAATGGTTCCGCTATTGGTAAGCCCGGCGGCAGGACTAATACCTTCATTCAGGGTAAGGATTCCTCCATTGGTAAGGAGTCCGCTAGGGGTGACAGCGCCCGTCGTGGCCACCACGGTAATGGTTCCGGTTCCCTTATTGTCAAAGGTGCCAGTAGCGGTAATAGTTCCCTCCGCGGTAATAGTTCCGGTATTGATAACGGCTCCGGTAACGGCAAGTGTGTCCCCAGCGGCCACGGTAAGGATTCCGTTATTGGTAAGCCCTGCGGGAAGGGAGGTGGTGCCAGAACTGGGGGGATTCAGGTAAACCGTTCCATCATTGGTAAAGAGTCCGGCACTAACGGTAAGCCCTCCCTCCACGCTCAGGGTTCCGTTATTGGTTAAATCGGGTCCACTAGCAACGGTAAGGGTTAGCGACGCCGGCACGGAAAGGACTACGCCGGTGGGGATTTCGATTGGACCGTTAATGGGCGTGCTCGCCAGAAGGATGACGGTGCCATCGGCGCTCGCGGAGGCTGCGCCGGTGCCCAGGGCGGCTGCCAGGCGCGATGCTGCCTCGCCCTTGCTGATGGACGGCGTGCCGCCGGGAGTCGTCGGACTAACCGGCCAGGTGGGGGAGGATTCGGTACCGCTGTCACTTGCTTCCGTGGAGCAGCCAAAAAAGAGTAATGATACGCTTAACAGGGCGATCATGCCGAAGAGTGTTTTCTTGTTCATAAAAACCTTCCTATATCAATTTTCAGTCATACCAAAGCGTTAAAGGCGACGCCCCCAACCGCTTTGGAACCAACAGGGGGACGGACCGGAAACCGGTTCGTTTCCTGACCCCCGTTTTACTTCCTGTTTTATAAAAGGCATACGCCTCAAGTTCCTTCAAAGGCCGCGGAAAGTTTGGTAAACTTTCCCGACGGCTTATTCGACCACACTAAGTCCCTGCACAATCGTTGAGCCCGAGGCGCCGCCCGCAATGGTTAATCTCCCCTTCGCGGTGCCGGAAAGTACCCCGATGGTGCAGGGTAACGTCTCATCGAATTCGCCCGTAAGAGCGCCGATTCCATTGATGGCGGCGAAGTTGGAGGCGCCGGTGCCGGAATTAATCCTTGTCCCGTTAAGGGCGCCCGGGTAGGCGGTACCCGTGTCTTCGCTCAGGGTAATTTTACCGGGATAGGCTCCGCTTTCCAGAATAACCGAACGCGTACTGGCGAGTACCAAAGCGCCATCGTACTGCAGTTGCAGGTCGACTCCCGCAAGGGTAAGGGCGGTAGCGCCCACGGTGATCGTGGGGCCGGGAAACTCGTCCGGGATCAGGAGGGTTGACCCGGCGCCGGTGATAGCATTCGGCTTCAGGCTTACCTCCCCGTCTACCGCGGTGAGCCGCGCGAAGGTTTCGCCTGCGGGGCAGGCGAGGGTTGTAGTGCCAATGCCAATGGTGTTAGCCGGCGCAGCCAGTACCAGCAGGGCGTTTTCCTCCAGGGTCAGGGACCCCGTAATGGAAGTAATGGCGGTAGCGTTCCGCAGGAGCCCGGTCTCCAGGATCCGCAGTTCCCCCCCGATTGAGCCAATCGCCCCGCCGCCCAGGGTCAGGGTTTTGTAGTTCAGGTTCTCATCATCATCAGGTACCGGAACCTCCGCTCGCAGGGTGGTGAGAGTGCCGGGGGTTATGACGGCCCTGGTCGTCCCCGCGGCCAATATCGGGATAGCCGCTGCCCCGGTTCCCGCCAGGATCCGCTTGCCCACCTTGAGGGTAAGGATGGATCCGCTATCCGCCAACTTGATCTCCCGGCCGTTAGCCAGGTATACATCGCCCCCCAAGTCAAGGGTCTTAGCGCTGACCACGTTTACGTTGTCGTTAAACACTATGTTGGTGTCTATGTTGGTGGTGCCGTTGAACGCAGCCGTCCCCGCGAACTCTACGGTGCCGCTGCCGGCAATATTCCGTACGATATTGTTCGGGCTAATAAGCGGGTCGCCAAGCGCACCGGTGCCTGCGATAAAGTTACCCTGGAAGAGGATGGTACCCTCATTGGCCGGGGCCTGGATGAGGTAATCGACATCGGCTAAGGTAAGGAGCCGCTTGAAGATTACTTCGCCGTTGGTGGTATTCTCCGCGATCCTAACTATCGCGTTAAGATTCCCGGTGTCAAAGCTTATGGTCCCCGCATTGGCGGCCTCCACCCTGACCGTCTGGGCGATCGTCGGGATAGTAATGGCAATGGTTCCGCTATTGGCCGTCTTGCTGACGGAGGTTCCGATAGTAACGGGACCGCTCAGGCCCGCAGCGCTCAGGCTTATCGAACCGGCATTTCCCCCTATAACAGTCGCGCCAAGGGTGCCGGTCCCGGTGACGCTTACCTGGACCCTGCCCGACTCGGAAACGCTTCCGATACTGAGGCCGGTAATGTTCTGGTTGTTAGCAGGGCTGAGCGTAACCGTACCGGGGCCGTTGATCGCGCCTATGGTAATAGCGCCAATAGCGCCGCTCGGCCCTTCGATAGTGAGGGGGACCGGCGCATCAATCGCGGGCAGATATACGGGGCCCGAAGGCAGGGTAAGGGTAAGCCCCGGAATCTTGCTGGTCAGGGTTGCGCTGTCGGCGAATATGAAATGACTGAGGTTCGCAAAAACCCGGGCGTTACTCGCCGCAAGATCCACCTCCCCCAGGGCGATAATCCTCGGTATCCCGGCGGTTTTACCATCACCGGGCTGCGCGATAGAACCCGCGTCGATGGTGATTTTTTCCAGCACGTAAAGATTCGTAATGGACCCGTGAAGATTACTAAAATCCGAACCTATCGTGTACTCTAACACGGCAATACCCTGGTCGGTTCCCTGGGTACCTATGAGGGGGTTATCCACATATTTAACCTTCTTGGCAGTGGCATTGTCCACTATCTTGAGAAGTTTTTCCTTCGGTTCCCCGCTGTAGATAAACACCGCGTTCGTATCCAGGCTTATCTCCGATCCCTCATCAAAACTCAGGGTAGCGAAGGCCGCGTTGATAATCATATTCCGTACCGTTACGTTCTTCTCTATCCGGATGACCATATCCTTAAAATCGGCAACCTCGGTGGTAGAGCTTCCGGTGAGCCTGAGATTCTCTCCCAGGACCACGATCCGGTTCCCGTCCTTGGCCGCCTGTACGGCTATCCGCACGTCATCCGCATTGGCATCTCCATACAGGTAATTCCTTTCACTGACAGCCGTAGTTCCCCCGTCGCTGTCGGTGGCCTGGGAGCACCCCGTCAGAGTCAACAGCGCCGCCACTAACAGGACAACACTGCCGAAAATCATATATTTCTTCAACATAAAACACTCCTTAAATTCCGGACCTATGCCGGATGATGGTTTCCCGCGCCGCCTGGGCGTATCGCCGCCGCAATCACGGGTTCCGGCATTACCGGGCACTAAATTCCGCCTTGGGCGTCCTGCCGAGGATGATGGGGCTGAGGGCGATAATGTCGACCGCCGGCAGCGCGCCGCCCCTATGGGCCACGGACCAGGCGGGCTGGTCATCGTCCGTGGGATCGGGGGTTAAGCCCGTAAAAGCCCCGGTCAGCCGGGCATAGCCGCCGCCTGTCGTAGTAATATACCCCCATGTGGTGGGTTGTCCGTTTTCACCGGCAGTCAGGGTAATTTTGGCCCCGTCGTCCAATTCCACGGTACTTCCACCGGCCAGCGTAATGGTACCGGCGGTGGCCAGGTCAAGCTCTACCTTGTTCAAGATCAGGGCGCCGGCGCCTGCCACATTGATGGTCCCATTGGTTCCCCGGGGCAGCGTCAGTTTTGTCCCCGGGGCGCTCCCGGTGATCTGATGGTTCCCCAGGGTGATGGTTCCGCCGCTTGCCGTGAACGAAAAACTGGTGCCGCCGCCGAGTACCGGATTCCCTATAGCAACGGAGGCGCTTGTCAAGGCGAGGGCGCCGCCATCGGCCACGGCCAGGTAACCGACTTCATTGGGGTCACCGGTCTTCGTCCTAAGGGCGGCCTCATTCCCGAAGATTGCCTCCGGAACCACCTGCAAAGTACCGTCGGTGATCTCCAGGGGGCCACCGCTCAGGTTGATGCGTTTGGCTGCCGCAATCTTCGCCGCATCGGTTGTAGGAGCGCCCGCGGTGGTGAATGTTGAAGTACCGCCGGGGGTTAACACCACCGGGCCGCCGGCAGCGGTCAAGAGGGGGGCCGGAATGGATTGGGTGGTCTTCTGGGGGGTGACTTGGAGCGTGATGGTCTTACCCGCCCCCAGGGTTACCGGCTGGGTAAAGTCTATGGTCTGCCCGTGGTTTGGCAGGGTAACATTCCCGTAAAGTCCCAGGGGGGAGTTAATCACCACATCTCCCCCAAACACCACATCGCTATATATCACCGAAGCAATGTTGTTGTTGGGAGGGATGGTCAAATCGCCGGTAAAGGTAACCCGGCCGGTACTGAGGATATCAAGCTGCCGGCTGCCGTTTCCTATGACGAGGAGGTTCCCGTCGCCGCCGTAAACGGTAATATTCGTGGGCGTAACCTCCAGGGTTCCCGGGCCCGTAAGCTTACCCCGTATGATGAGGGGGGCAGAGCCGCCAACTTGGCTAAGGGTAATTCCTCCCTCCCCTACCCGAATATTGGGTATGAGGGTCTTGTCGAAGAAGGGGTCTGGATGATTCCGGGGCACAGCGATAGTAGCCCCCCGGGAACTGGTCAGGGTGGAACAGCTCCCCAGGGCGAGGGCATCGTTGTCCCCGATTATCACATCAGGATTGATGATTGTCCCGGTAACATCCACCTCCCCCAGGGCGACAAGGGTTAGTACATCGGGACTTGCCGCAATGGTGGGAATGGTAAGTTTATCCAGCACGAAGAGGCGCTCAAGGTTCGGAGCGCTTACTTTGGCGTCAACGCCGCTGCTGTCCCGGGAATAATCGTAATTCTGCCTGGTGCCCAGGGTAAACTCCCGTACCGCGGCTCTCCGCGAACTGGGTCTGATGCGTTCCAGGCTCTCCGCGAACCACGCCTCGTAGCCGTCAACCCGGTCACGGAATTCCGCGCCGCCGAAATCCGTACCTTCCCGGCAGATATAAAAACCCCCGGTCATGGTTATTCCCGCGCCCTCAGCCCAGCTCACCGTGGCGTCGGTCATATTCATGACCCCGCCGTTGAAGGTTACCCGGCCATTGATCCTGACCTCGGCGCCCTTAAAGTTTAATTCGCCGGCACGGATGTCAAGCCCGTCCTCAAGAACGACATACTGCCCCGC
Organism: Treponema sp. TIM-1; assembly: GCF_046533115.1. Taxonomy (NCBI): domain Bacteria; kingdom Pseudomonadati; phylum Spirochaetota; class Spirochaetia; order Treponematales; family Treponemataceae; genus Treponema; species Treponema sp. TIM-1. The sequence continues at coordinate 23,400 of NZ_JAJQRC010000037.1, read as the reverse complement.
CGCAACGGCGTTATCTATCGCTTCCTGTGCTTGATAGGGGTCCACCTGAAAACCGTAGATCCGGTGCGCATACTGCGTTCCGGAACTACTATCGTCATCGACGGATGTGGGGCACCCCGTGAGGGTGATCAGCGCCGCTACAAACAGCACCACACTTCCAAAAATTAGGCTCTTTTTCAACATAAAGCCCTCCTGTATTGTTATTCATCCGGTCAGTACTGCCGGATGCCGGGCAGCGTCCCCAAAAGGGCGCTCCCGAATAAAAGAGGACTATCGCATTGAAAATCCGCCCCAAAACGGGGTATCATTCCCTTGCGATTAGTGTGCCCCGGAGGCAGCGTCTCCTGCTAAGAAACTCACTGCCCCGGGGTCCCTCTTTTAAAGGACACCGTAAAAGGCGGCTAAACCGCCTATTGCCGCTAGCCGGGTTTACCCGGCATGACCCTCCTTCCCGGCAATACCGCCGACCCCCGGTCCATACCTGAATCCACGGCCGATTTGGGGACAAAAAGCCCCTGCCGGAAAAAATTGAGAAAAATATGTATTTTTTTTTGAAAAAAACGCTCTTTTAGCCCCTACTTGGCACGGTTCTTGCTGGGGGGGGGGGTAAGAAATTGAAAATGGAAAATTGAGAATGAATAATGGAAAATGAAGAGGAGGGAAGAATTGGGCGTGAAGAAAGAATGGTGGTGTATGTCATGGCTTCCTCCTTTTATTTTCTGCCGGCTTTTGCCGAATTTTTTCAGCTATAAATCTATACCCATTATTATATCACACTTTGGTCCGGAAATCTCGTTTTTTTGAAAAATTTTTTAAAAAAATGCAAAAAAACGTCAAATTTCGTCTCCCACCCAAAAAATCACCCAAAAATACGCCCTCCAGTGCCGAATTAAGAAATTTACCACAAAGGCACAATAGTAAGAAATTCACCACAAAGGCGCAGAAGGCGAAGAAGGAAAGGAATGAAGAGTTGTCCGTTCTAATTCTTCACTCTCCTCATTTCTCTTTCCTAACTCCTCTCTTAACTCTTCCTTCTTCGCCTTCTGCGCCTTTGTGGTCAAATTTAGGGACTCCAGAGGCCCCTTGAAAAGCTTGCCGGTGAAACCTATTATGAATATATGTTCAAGGTAATCCCCTGCGCCGCGGGATGCGGGCATACGGCCCTGAGCGGTTCCACCACCTGCGCCGTCCATGCGGCGGATCCGGGTAAGGAAGCGGCCCGGATCGCCGCTTATATCCATGACCGGAAAATCATCAAGGACCTCAATGCGGCGGGGCTGCGGTTTGAGAGCGTTGATTTTTCTCACCGTCACTTTTACGGGTGTAATTTTATCCGTTCTGAATTTTCCATGTGCCTTTTTACCGAAAACCTCGTCCGGATGAGTTTTTTTGATTTTGGGATCTTTACCAACTGCGATTTTTCCAAAAGCGACCTGCAATTTTTGTCCTTTGCCGGTTCCACCCTGCGGAACTGTACCTTTGAGAATTCGGAGCTGGTGAATATCAATTACGGGGGGGCCGTTATTTCGGACTGTACCTTCAATTATTCCAACCTGTACAACAGCCGTTTTATCGATTCCGTTATCGAACTCACGGATTTTATCGATTGCAACGTAAAAAAAACCTATTTTATCAAGAGCAAACAGGAAGGGATTTCCTTTAAATCTTCCAATACCGCGGAAGCGGTCTTTGAATTGGAGGAATAGGATGAAGTTGTTTTTTCATTACTGCCATCAGGGGTTCAGCAACTGCTATATCCTGGGAACCGATTTTGAGGAGGGGACCAATAAAACCGGCGCCCGGAACGCCATTATCATCGATCCGGGGGTCATGGACGGGACCATCCTCAATATCATCGAAAAACACGATTATACCCTCCGGGGGGTATTTATCACCCACAATCACCGGAGCCATGTACAGGGCTTACGGGCCATCAGGCGGATCTACGATGTGGCTATTTACGCGGTGAACCACGTTATTTTGGATCAACGGACCATCATGGTACGGGACGGGGAGACCGTAACCGTGGGGGAATTTAACATCGAAGTCATTTCCGTACCCGGCCACTCCGCGGATTCGGCGGTATTCAAAATTGAACACATGCTTTTTACCGGGGATGCCTTAACCGCGGGCCTGGTGGGGGGCACCGCCAGTTCCTATGGGTCCGAAGTGCAGATGCGGGCCCTGCGGAGCAAGATCCTCTCCATACCGGGGAATTTTGTGATCATGCCCGGCCACGGCCCCCCTTCGTCCCTGGAGGCGGAACGGCGCTTTAATGTGGGGATCCAGCATTTTGAGCAGCACAAAAAGGCCCGGCCCACCTTTAATCTTGAAATAATGGGATAAGCCGGCGGATCCGGCCCGCGGTGAAGCCCCAGCGCCGGTTTACATAGGATGAAAGGGCCTCCGCTTCCCGCATAAAGGCCCGACTCAGGTCCGGCCAGGTACCGGAGGCTTCGTCCATGGGAGGCAGGACCTCCCGCCGCCAGGAACTTTCATTGATCCGCCCGGCCAGGACTTCCCCAAAGTACCACCCCGCCCGGGATACGGGCTGCTGCAGGCAATGGGCCATGAATTCGTTTATCACCAGGAGGGGGTTGTTCACCTCGTACCCCTGATAATCAAAATAGGAACGGAGGAAGCGCCGCGCCCCCGGGTCGAGCCCTTCCCAACGGCGGCGGCAGAACTCCCTGAAATCCGCATCGATAAAAAAAAGACCGTGAAACCCCTCGTGGACCATAAAAAGGCCGCGGAGGTAATCCGAAGATTCCCGCGATAGGGAAAGAACCGCGCCCGCTCCCGGACCGGCGGGGGTCAAGATGCCGGCCCCATGGAGGATGTTTTCAAGCTCCTCCTCTTCCGGGGAGAGGGGAAAATTCTTTGTCCGGGCCGCCGAGAAAAAGGCGGCCAGATCCTCCGCCCGGTAATCGTGGGCGTTCCAGCCGTGGAGATCCGCCATTTCCCGATCCGTCAGCAAACGGCCGGCAATACCCTTTTTCTCCACAAAAAAGGCAATCCGCTTAAAAAGCCGGTCCTGGACCGCGTAGTCGGCGGTATCAAAGATCAACACCGATGGGAAATGCTCCCATTGGAACACCTCGTAACGGGGATCCCGCCACAAGGTCCGGTCATATACCAGGATCACCCCGGGATCCGCGGGGATGGCCTCGGGGAAAGGCAGCGCCGGGGCCTTGACCAGCCGGAGGGTGTCAATTTGGCCGTCGCCGGTGACGACCAGGGGATAGGGCTCCCCGGGAACGGCCCCGGCGGGAAGGTGGATCGGTCCGGGCTCCGGGCCCCCGGCATACTCATACCGGACCCTTCCCAGGGCTACCTCAACCGGGGCGGCCTCGCCGGAGAGGGATAATTCCACGGGCCCCGGTATCCGGTAGGGGAGCAGGGGATCGATCAATACCGTCTGAACCGGACCCCCCTGGCCGGCAACAATTCCCCCGGACACAAAGGGGGTGACCCCCAGGGCCGCCGCCGCGCCCTCCCCTTCCCGGACAAAGCCGAACCACCGGGGCAGAAACCGGAGGGACCGGATCGCAAAAACCAGACCCTTCCCCCCGGCAGGGGAAGGACCGGCGTCTTCCCTGGTCTCAAGGGTGAGGGAGAATTGTTCTATCTCCGAACCTAAAAGGGGTATTCCGTAGCGGATCTTTTCCGGAACCTTCCCGGCTCCCAAAAATGAACCGTCCCAGGGTAATTCCCAGGGGGCCTCCCCTTCCACCCGCAGGACTATCCGGTACCGGTCTTTCCATGCCGAAAGGTTCCCGGCGGGACCGTCCCCTAAACGAAAACCATACTCCAGCTCCAGGGACATATCCGGCGGAAGGGACAGGGGCTTTTGAAAGCGGTAGTTCAAGGGTTTGGACCCGTCCAGGGGAATAATTCCCGCGGCCGAATTTTTTGAGAGGCCCCAGAGGGTAGAGGGTGGGCCGGAAGGGGCATAGACGGGAAAGGCCGCGGGCTCTTTATAGGCACAGGCCCCTGCTCCAAGGGCGAGGATCCCGCAAAAAAAGAAGGCGCTGATAATTCCGGGTTTCATGTTATACCGGCTCCGGTTTAGAGGCTGACAATTCCCCGAGCGATAAGCTGGGCCAGAGAATATTTTCGCTCCTGGGTTATCTCCGCCTCGCTGCTCAAAAAGGTCCCCAACTGGGCGGCAAAGGATTCGGGCAGGACCGGAAGGCCGATCACCTGCTTGTAATACCCCCGGTGGGAAGGCTCGAACCGGTGGTTAATACAAAACAGGGTTAGACAGGCGGTCTTGATAAAAAGCGCGGAAGAGATAAGGTAATGAAAATCGTCCCCCTGGAACAGGGCCGCCCCCAGGTCATTTAAAAAGTGCTCCATTTTTGACTGGTGGGCATCCCGAATCTGACGCCAGAATTCATTATCCAGATTATTAAGCCGTTCCCGGATATCCCGGATCCAGGTATTACGGGAGAACAGGATCTCCCCGTGGGCCAGGCGGTAGAACCCATAGGTTCCCGAATCTTTAATAAACCATAGGGAATCCAGCTTGGTATCCGCGTAGGAAACCAGCTCGTCTATTTTTTGAGTAGCCTTGTATTCCAGCCGTACCGGTATTTCCCCGATAAGGAACCGGTCCTTGTCACCCCGGCTGGAGGTTTCAAAGGCCGCCGTATCCTCCCCATATTGACCGCGGCGCTCCGCCCCCTGGGGGATGGGACCGGAATGGAAAATATCCAAAATAAAGGCGTAGTAGGGATCCAGGGTATCGGATCTGGCCGCCTCATTCAGGGTGATACACTCCACCCCGGGCCATTGAGAAAGCACCGATACAAACCTATCCGCCAACAGTTTAGTCTTATACTTCATCACCCTTCCTTTAACAAGGGAACCGGTTTCAAACCAAAACAAATTTTGAGACCGAATTCAAGTTCTGAATGAAAGTATACCACAGAAAAGGGACTATGAAAACTCCGCCATTGACAGATGGGGTAGAAGCATTTATTTTGTAGAGGAATCTTGGCCGCCGGTTTGGTCTACTCCCCAGTAAAGCCGGTAAATGCCCTAAGAAGGTAGATTGCCGCCATGTCCCAGACCTTGCCCGAAATTCTGCGGTTCCTCGTCCTGGTCCCCCACCGGGAGACGGTGAAGATCCTGCGGGATTATAGTCGGGGGCTTTTCGCCGCGGGTTTTCCCGGGGCCTTTTCCTTTCCTACCGCGGTCCCCCTGGCCCTGGTCTCCCGGCCCTATACCGGGGAGGAACTCCAAGGGATCGCCCGGATGTTACGGCAGGCCAGTTTGGCCGGGGGAAGGGGCGGGAAAATTCCGGCGGGCCCCCCGGAGCCGGTTCCCGTTCCGGATATCCCCGGGGGAAGGTTCCTTTCGGGCTGCTCCTTTTTTGGACCGGTCCTGGACCTGCCGGTACCGGAGCTGTCCCTGCCGGGTCTTATATACCCCTTTCCGGCCTTGGTCCTTACTACCGCCCTGGCGGCAAGGGGGGACCCTCCCCTGATTCGGGAACCGGCGCCGCCCTTGGGGGCCTTTTCCTTCAGGGCCGCGGCAACGGCCAATATGGTCATCCGGCCCCTGGACGGCCGGGGAGCCTCCAACGCCGACCCTTATTCTTTGGAGTGGAAGATCGGCCGCTTACGCTGGCTGCCGGCGGAAAAAAATGTTTAGCCGGTTTCGGATCGGCCTGATACTACCCTGAGGGGGCCTTATGGAAAGTTGCTATCGGATCAGTGGAAACACCCTTATCCTCAAGGTTAAAGCCGTGCCCGGCGCGTCAAAGACGGAGTATGTTGAAGTTAAGGAAGGGCAGCTCCGGATACGGATCGCCGCCGCCGCCGAGGACGGTAAGGCCAATGAAGAACTTCGTTCTTTTCTGGCAAAAACCCTTAAATGCCCCAAAAAACATATAACCCTGCAATCCGGGGAAAAGTCCCGGCTCAAATCCCTGGCCCTGCCCCTGGTTTGTCAAGAAGGGCTTGAAACCCTGGTAAACGGGCTTGCTTCAAAATCCGGTCACGGTTGAACGGGGCGGGGTCTTCTACCGGAAATTACCGGGCAAGGTCTGGTACAAACGGTAATTTTCCTGGTCAAAACACATAAAGATCACCTGTTTGATCGCCGGTGTTTGGGGAAGGGTCTTTTTTACCGTTTCCCGGGCGATCCGGGCGGCTCCTTCCTTGGGGTAACCATACACACCGGTGCTGATGTTGGGAAAAGCTATACTGGAAAAACCCGCTTCTTGGGCAAGGAGGAGGCTTTTTCGGTAACAGGCGGCCAAAAGCTCCGGTTCTCCCTGGCCGCCGCCATGCCAGATGGGGCCCACGGTGTGGATCACCCCCTTGCAGGGGAGCCGGTAGGCGCCGGTGAGTACGGCATCTCCGGTAGGGCAAGGTTCCCGCCCTTCCTTTTCGCGGGCTCTGGCGATACGCCGGCACTCCTCCAGAAGTTCCGGCCCCGCGGCCCGGTGAATGGCTCCGTCCACTCCCCCTCCCCCCAAGAGGCTTGAATTGGCGGCGTTTACGATGACATCCACCGCGAGTTTGGTAATGTCCCCGTGCCTAATAACTATTTCGGCCATAGGCTTCTCCTATCATACCCGGATCTCAAAGCCGTTTTTTATTTCCCGGGCTATCATTTCCGGGGTTTTCTGTTCCGTTAAAATGATCCTATCGGCGGCCTTCCGGTAGGCCTCGGCTCTTCGCTCATGAAGGGCCCGGTGGGTATCCTGAGGGTTTTCGGTAACCAGGAAGGGGGGTAATTCCCCGGTTTTTTCAGCCGCAAGCCGTATCCGCTCCCAGGCTGTTTCGGGGCTAAGTTCCAGGTAGACCAGGAGGATCCGGTTTGCCCGGCCTAAACGCTCCATGGCAAGGGGGTTGTCGATAATTCCCCCCCCCGCGGCAATAACCCGAATGCTGCTATTCTTACCGGAGCCGGCCAACAGGGATTCCAGGGCGTTGAATTCGGCATCCCTAAAAACTTGCGCCCCTTTTTTATAAAGTTCCCGCGGGGAGGTTCCGGTTTGGGTTTCGATTACTTCATCCAGATCCGTAAATTCACCCGATAAAAGGGGCGCCAAAATCCTGCCGACACTGGTTTTTCCTGAATGTTTTGGTCCGACCAAAAGAATTATTCCGGGGGCTAGTTTTCTTTTCATAGACTATACCCTGGAAGAAAATTTTGCAGTAAACTAACCATAATGGATGAATGGGACCTCTTATTACTGGTTATTATCACCCTGCTACCGCTTATATCGGTATATCTCTGGTTCCGGATAAGCAAATTCCCGGTAGGGTTGGTCTGGTTTCTTCTGGCGCTTCTGGGAGGCGCCGCGGCCCTTCTTGTCGCGGTCCTCATCCAGAGTCTTTTTCCAAAATTCGGCGGGAATTTTACCGAGGGCTTTTTTTTCAATCTTTTTATTAAGATAGCCCTTACCGAAGAATTGGGCCGTTTTATGGTACTGCTGCTTCTTTTCCGGTTACGATCTTGCTTTTACCGGTCAATGCCGACAGAATCCCCTCCCCTTTCCCAGGGACTTGTCACCGGACTGCTTACCGGGCTTGGCTTTGCCGCGGTGGAAACCGCCTCCTACGGACCGGCGAACCTGGGGATCGCCCTGTTCCGGGTCTTTACGACCGCCCCGCTCCACGGAGCCTGCGGCGCCCGGAACGGTGCCGCCGCGATTTTATGTACCCGCCACCCCCTTCGGGCCTCCCTGCGTTTTTTTTCCGCGGTTATTATCCACGGCATGTATAATTTTATGGTGATCCGTACCGGTTTCTACAGCGTCTTTGCCGTTCTCATCGCCCTTACCGCCCTGGCATCCTCGATTCAGGAAATCCGATCTATCCCAATCACCCCTTTTCGGCTAGAATAATTATTAGGCAATACGTAGACTAAATCCGGTAAATCCTTTATGCTTTTTATTGAGGCTGTTTCAAAATTTCGTTGGTTTTGAGACCGGCTGGGGGAAAAGCGATCCACAGCCCGCTTTTCCGCGTAAATTTATGGGTGTTGTTTCAAACTCAGATCCTTACCGGACTATGGTTTTTTTGAAGCAGCCTCAATTACTAAGTGAGGAATCCATGATACGAGGCGGAGATATTGTGAAGGGAACCTGTCTACTTCAGAAGGGTCAGCCCTATCTTGTGGTGGATCGGGAATTCCATAACCCCGGAAAAGGAACCGCCATAGCCCGAATAAAGATGAAAAGTATCAAAGACGGCTCTGTGTTAACGATGACCGTCCCCACCCAGCAGGAAGTAGAAGACGCCCAGGTGGATATCGTTATCTGTCAGTACCAATACGCGGACCAGGATAATTATCACTTTATGGACACCGAGAGCTACGACCAGCATGAGGTGCCCATCAGCGAAATGGAAGATAAAAAATACTACCTCAAGGACGGAGACTCCTATGAGCTTACCCTGTGGGAAGGAAAGGTGATCGACATCAAGATCCCCTATAAGGTGGTCTTTACCGTGGCGGAAAGTGAAAACTACGTCAAGGGGGATACGGTATCGGGGGCGACAAAACCCATTGTTACCGAAACAGGGCTTACCGTTCGGGTTCCCCTTTTTATTAAACAGGGTGAGAAGATCCTGGTCAATACCGAAACTAACGAATACGTGGAGCGGGTTAATTCCTAAATCCCCGCTGGTCTCCGAGGCGGCGGAAGCCTACGGTACCAGGGAGATTGATTTTAAATTCCGGGGAAGGGAATATGCCTTTACCCTTTCCCAGGGACTTTTTAGTTCCGCGGATATTGACCGGGGGACCCGGCTTCTCCTCAAGGTCCTTTCCCAATCCTGGGATGGGGATATGCGGGAGGGGCGTTCTTTGCCCGCAACTATCCTGGACGCCGGGTCCGGGGTGGGGGTCATCGGGATCTGTGCTGCCGGGGCCCTCCTCATACTCCGGGACCGGGCTTTGACCGCTCCCGGTAACGGCCCGCCCATCCCTCGGGTCCGTTCCCAGGACCGGGACGAACTGGCCCGGTGTTTTACCCAATACAATGCCCTGAAAAATCATATTCCCCCCACGGTCCTGGAGGCTTATGCGGAACCCCTCCTTGCGGGGCCGCCGGAAGCCCGGTGGGACCTGATCCTCTCCAACCTCCCCGCCAAGGCCGGGCTTCCGGTGCTGGAGGACTTTGCCGGCCGGGCCGCCTCCCTGCTTGAGGCCGGGGGCCGGGTCATGGTGGTGGTGGTAAAGACCCTGGCGGAAAGGTTCCGCGCCTGGATTGAGGATGCCTGCTGTCCTCTCCTCCTGGAAACCGGGGGACCGGAACATGTGGTCTTTGCCTACGGTCCTTCTGCAAAGGAAACCGGGCCGGACCGGAAGGGTCCCATCACGGCGGGGATCGACCTTATGGCGGAATACCCGGCCTACCAAAGAAGGCGGGGAACCTATACCCTGGAGGGGATATCCTATACCCTGGATTCCATCCAGGGGGCCGCGGATTTTGATACCCCCTCGGCGGCGGTGGAGACCACCGTAAAACTGGCCTGCCGCTTAAAGCTCCGGGAGCGGCTTTTGTCCCCGGAGCGCCGCGCCGGGGGAGGGATCCTCATTCACGAACCGGATCAGGGCCACTTTCCCCTATGGTTTGCCCACTATCTGGGGGAGGCAAGCCCCGGTCCCTGGGTGTTTTTAGGCAGAAATGTCCTGGCCTTGGAGGCTTCCCGGCACAATTTTTTCCATGACCGGGCATTGACCCTGCAGGAAATTGTCCCCGCGGTGGATCCTGCCCTGGGAACCGCCGCCCTCGGGACCGAGGCCTTCAGTTTCATCGCGGCCTTCCCGGAAACCGTTCCCCAAACCAACCGGAACGCCGCCTACTGGACGGGCATCCGCCGGCTGCTCAGCCCCGGGGGCATCTTCCTCATGGCCCTCCCCTCCCCCCAGGCCGCCCTCTTTGACCGCAGAAAACCCGAAGGTTTTACCCGGCTGGGGGACTTAAAGCGGCGGGGATACCGGGCGCTGGCGTATGGAAGATAATTCTCCGCCGGTCTTTATCTCCTCAAGCTTGTTTTTAAGTTCCGATTCGATTTTAACAAGTTCCAGTTCCGCGGATCTATGGATCCGCTTGACCAGCGGGCTTCAGATAGTACGGCGTGGTTCCGCTTCCTCCGCCTCAACCGGACAGTACCTGCCCAGGATCAGATCGTAACGCTTGTCCGAAAGGACCCGCAGGGCGTCCCGGTCATGAAAGACCCCTATCATGGCGGTCCCCTCCGTCTTGAGGGCCAGAATCATCTCCATGATCCGTTCCTTGTAAGTCCGGTCCAGGGAAGCGGTGGGTTCATCCAGTAACAGAAGCCGCGGTTTTGAGATGATGGCATGGAGAATGTTAAGCCGTTGTTTTTCTCCTCCGGAAAAAGTGGCGGGGTACATTTCCCAAAGATTTTTTCCCAGCCCCGCCCGGGAAAGCATTTCCTTCGCCCGGTCTAACGCCTTATTTTGGGAAACCCCTCGGATAATCAGGGGTTCCATGAGTATCTCCAGCGCCGATATGCGGGGCATGACGTGGAAAAACTGGGACACATAGGCGATTCCGGTGTGGCGGAGGTTCAGGATTTCCCAATCATCGGCGGCGGCGAGATCCACCGTATCCCCCTTCTCGGTGGTGTAAAGGATCTGCCCGGATGAAGGGAGGTAACTGCGATAGATACATTTGAGGAGAGAACTTTTTCCGATCCCCGACGGGCCGGTCAGGGCAAGCAGGGAACCGGCATGGGTTTCAAACGAGACCCCTTTGAAACTTTGAATCTCAAGCCCTTCCCGGATATGCATGACAAAGGTTTTACTCAGATTCTTCAGGCGAAGCATGGTTTCTCCTTTAGCCTTGCCGGTAGTCGTACCGGAGAGTACTCTGCCCGTCGATGAAACACCGATATATCAGGGGGCGGCCCTGTAGTTTCCTCACGATCAGGAGATCCGCCTTTTTCCCTACTTCCAGGGATCCGTAATCGGCGGCAAGCCCCAAGGCTCTGGCGGGGTTGAGGGTCAGCATCCGTACCGCTTCCGTCAAGGGAATGATTCCTTTTTCCTCCAGCATGAAAGCCGAATGGAGCAGGCTGGCGGGGTAATAGTCGGAACAGAGGATGTCGGTACAGCCCTCCCGAATCGCCTCCAGGGCGGGGAGGTTCCCCGAATGGCTGCCGCCGAGCATCACATTGGGGGCCCCCATAACCACCATAAGCCCCTCCTCCCTGGCCTTTTTCGCTGCGGCCAGCTCCACGGGAAATTCAGAGATCTTCGTCCCATATTCCTTTTTCATAAAGAGAACTTTTTCGGGACTGTCGTCATCGTGGGAGGCCAGGGGGATACCCTGCTTTTTTGCCATCATGGCCAGTCTTTTAAGTTTTTTCCCGGAGACCCTGGGCCGGTTTTGCAGGATCTCGAGTTTTTTTTCCAGGGAGAGATCCCCTTCAATATCCCAGCCGGCGGCGGACCGGGCGTAAATTTCAAGGTTCCGGTATTGCCCCTGTCCAGGGGTATGATCCATAAAGGAAAGTTCATGAACCTTGCCTTCTTCCAGTATCCGCGCCACATAATCGTAAAGATCCGCCGCATAGATATCGTAGCGGGCGTGGAGCCGGTGGCGGATCAGGTGGTAGCCTTGATGAAAATCCTGGATCAAAAGGGCCAGCCGCTCAAAATTTTCTTTTGTGCGGAAATTGGCCCGTCCGTCTTTGCTGCCTGCCACATCCATAATTGAAAGGGAATGGTAAATTGTGGTAACGCCGTGTCCCAAAAGCTGTTTTTCCACTTCCCGGAGCCCCATCTCAAAATCAATAAGCGTAGTCGGCCGAGGCTGAAGGATTCCTTCGATATAATCGGAATGAATATCAATAAAGCCGGGCAACACATATCCCCCCCGGGCATCGAAACAACGCATAGTGGAGCCGTTTTTATCCCGGCGCCTTAGGGAACTCATGGGGAGGATGGCGAGGATCCGGTCTTTCCGGATAATGATCGCGTGATCGGGAAGAATTTTATCGGGACCAACTACACGGGCATTCAAAATACATTTTTTCATCGTTGATTCCTCATTTCATAAAAGCGAGTTGACCAGAATTTGGGTGTATATATGCTGAGGGTCTTCCATGATCTGATCCGTCACCCCTTCTTCAATAATTCTTCCATCCAGCATGACCACGGTACGATCCGCGAGCATCCGTACTACCGCCAGATCATGGCTGACCACGATCATGGAAACCCCGTATTCCCGCTGAATCCGCTTGATCAGATCCAGCACCCTGGCCTGCACCGAAAGATCGAGTCCGGTGGTTACTTCGTCCAGTAAAAGAATTGGTGGATTATTGGCCACCGCTTTTGCTATTTGAACCCGTCGCTGCATTCCCCCGGAAAAACGCACCGGCGGTTCCCTGACCCGGCTCACCGGTACCTCAATATGTTCCAGAAGCTCTGCGGTACGATCCATCATGGCGGCTACGTTACGGCTTCCCGCGGCAATAAGTTTTTCCGCCACATTGGCTCCGGAAGAAAAAAACATCCGCAGTCCCAGATGGGGATTCTGGTAGACCATCCCCAATAACCGGTTTCGGATAATTTTTTTCTGCTGGCGGCTCGCGGAAAAAATATCGATTTTTCCTTCCTGATAACATTCCAAATAACAGGTTCCGTTGTCGGTCTCAAGGTCCAAATAAAGGGAGCGCATCAGGGTGGTTTTGCCCGATCCCGATTCTCCTACCACACCAAGAATCTCCCCTTCCCGGAGCCGGAGGGAAATATTCCGGAGGGCCCAGATGCTGCCGCAGAGGGGACAGCGATTTCGTTCCATATATGCCGCGGCGGTTTCCGCCTCCAGGCAGCGCGGGCAGCCCGGCCCATGCCGTACCGTGAGCCCTTCAAGCTTCAAAGCAAATTTATCACCCCGCACCTTTTCCCTCCTCCCCCTGACGTTCCCAGATCCTTCCTCCCTTAACTCTCCGCTTCTCGCAATACCCGCTGTCCGAACATTGGTACATTTTTTCACCCGTGACCGAATCAAAAAATTCATCCATGAACACATCTTCTGCCCCGCAAAACCGGCATACCCTGCCGGACATATCCTCAACCCTGAAGGGATGATCTTCAAAGCCGAGGGACTCCACCTTCGTATACGGAGGAAGAGCATATATCTTTTTTTCCCGGCCCGCACCGAAAAGATACAGGGCGGGACTGTTGTTGAGTTTTGGATTATCGAACCGGGGAATGGGAGAAGGCATCATAATATACCGGTCCTCCACCATCACCGGATAATCGGCCCCCAGTTCAATCTCGCCGACCCGGACGATGTTTTCGTAGAGGGCCAGCCACATGGGCGCATAGTCCATTTCGGCGTGCATCTTTTTGGTTATCGATTCCAGTGGTTCCACCAGACGCAGGGGCTCGGGGAGTGGCACCTGCAATACCAGAATCTGATCGTTCCGCAGGGGAGTTTCGGGGATCCGGTGGCGGGTTTGAATTACCACCGCTTCTTCCGAGTCGGTGGTGGTTTTTATGTTTGTACAGGCGGATACAAAAGCGCGGATAGACACGGCATTGACACTGTCGTCGCTTCCCTGGTCGATTACCTTGAGGGTGTCCTTCCGGCCGATAATAGAAAGGGTTATCTGGATACCCCCGGTTCCCCAGCCCCGGCCTATGGGCAGTTCCCGGGAACCGAAGGGTACCTGATAGCCGGGAATGGCTACCGCCTTTAACAGCGCCCGCCGTACCAAGCGCTTGGAGCCTTCATCCAAAAAAGCAAAATTATAACCCTGCATGATCCGTCTTTTTTCGTGTATGCCGCACCCGGTCCAGCTTTGACTGAAACGTAACATAGTGGGGCAGTTTCAGATGGGAGATAAAGCCATTCATTTCCAGGGCGTCCCCATGGAGGAGGACAAATTCCTGATTATTCAAAATAGAAAGCCCCCCGTCTTCGATCCCCGAAGCTGAAACGTCATGTACGGCATTATTACCCGGTGTAGTGGATTCGGCGGCACTGTTCAGGGAATAATCCAGAATCGACATGGCAATGGCCTTGGTATCGTTCCTGCCGAACACCATACCGTAACCTCCGTCCAGACTCAGGGCATTGGCGGATGTATCCGCCTTCTCCCCCTGACCGGAACTTAGAATATTCAGGGGATCTTTCTCCCCTTCCGTCTTTATTTTTTGATCCTCCCTGGGGAAAAGGGATTCAACTTCGGTAACGATAATTTCCCCCACAAAGAGGTATTCCCCTTCGATGAGGGGATGAGGAATGGTTACCTCCAATGCGCCGGTCCGCAGTTCCCCCACTGTGGGGTGGCCGGAGCCAAAACCCCGGATAGCCGCATAGGCCAGGCCGCTGATGTATCCCGTATCGGAACGGGCCAGGGTTTGCAGACGGGCGGAACGGGGGGCGGGAAACGAGAGGGGATGTTCCGTTATATCCCAGGGTTCTCCGTCATCTTCTTCAACCGTGATAAGTCCTTCCCGCCGCAGCTCATCCGAAACCCTCACGGCGTAGATAGGTCCACCCCCCGGCCCGGCCGGCTGCTCCCCGGCGGCGGCCTTCCCGGACGAAGGAGAGGCTTTTCCCGCGGAATCCTTCCTGCCTTCGTTCAGGAGTTCGAAGTTGAGGAGCCGGTGGGTATAGTCCCGGGAGGCCCCGAGAAACTGCCCACCGGGAATATCCTTAAATGCGGCGGATACACGCCGCAGGATCCGCATATCCACACCGTTCATGGGGAGGCTCAGGTAAGAGCGGGACAGGGTTGAACGGTAGGCCCTAAGCAGGAAGACCGCCTCCTCCGGGGAACCCTCCGATTGTTTGAGGGCCAGAGCCGCATACGAAGGGGCGTAAAAACCTGCCTCCCCCATGATCCGGTCGATGAGGAGACCCATCTGTTTTTCCAGGACCTCAAGGTCCAGATCCGCCTGACCGGCGGCGCGGTATCTTTCCAGCAATTTGACACTTTCCGCTACCGCTTCCTCGCCGCCCTTTACCGCCGCATAGGCCATAACAACCTCAATTTAGTACGTCCACCGGGCCGTCCGTTATACTCGAACCGGAGACATCATCCCATGCGAATACCGTTTTCCGGGTAAGGGCCGCAAGGGAAAAATCCTCCCGCAGGAAGATCAGTTCCACCCCGCAGGGATATTCAAACCCCCGTTCATCCCGGGCCCGGCACCAGACCGCTTCCGCCGGGAACAGATCGATCCGCCGTCCCTCCGGAGGAATCCCCGGCCCCATGAGGAAAAGCGGCGCCTCCGGCTGTTCCCCGCCTCCGGTTCCGGCGGCAATAAAAAGCAGAGCCGACCGGTGGGGATCAAGATGGGTTCCCCCCTTAACCTGTGAGAGAACTCGGAGGGCTTCATCGCGGGCCGCCGCACCGCCGCTTAAAAGAACAAAATCCGCTTCCTCCAGGGGAACCTGCGGAGCGCCGGTAAGAAAGCAAATCTCCTCTCGGGTTTGTTCATCGCCGTCCCAGAAAAAACCGGTTTCCGTATCCAGCAGGGTGATCGCCGGGGCAAGCCAACACCCCTGAGCGGTAAATTGACCGGCCTGGGATCGGATACTCAACACCCTGCCGGGATTTGCCAGGGCTTCCAACAGTACACGGAAAACCTCCTGAGTACCGTGAACCATATCAAAATCATGTTTGTTTTTCACCGATCCCTATCCTCCAACGCCTGAAAAGAAACTTGGGTTTTTCTGATCTCCGCCGCCTCTTTTGCCAGTTCCGCCTTCCACGTTTTCTCCAGCCGGAGCAGTTCCGGTTCCACCAGGGCAAAGCCCGGAAAGTTCCCGGAATGGGCGGCATCCAAGACCGCGGCGGCCCGGACCTTACCAAGATCATCCCCCATCAGTACCGCCGCTCCCCGGACACCCCCCAGCTCTACCATACAGTGGGCCGCCAAAAGTTCCCCCAGATAGAAACGGCCCTGCCGTACCGGTTCCCGAATCTGGAGGAGAACCATGGTTTTTTCAGGCCCCTTAAGGAGTACCGCCTCCCGCCCTTCCGCGGCCTTTACCGCCAGGGATCCAAGCAGGGCCGGGCCGGCAAAAGCGCAGATCCGGCTCAGGGTGATCTTGTCCATCAAACCTTTACCCGTCCTTTAATATACGTGGAGAAAAGTTCGATCCCCAGGGCGAAGATAAAAACGATCAGTACCGCCAGCCCCGCCCGCCCGAGGCGGTAACTGTTCATGGCGGCCATGATGGTGTAACCGATACCGCCGGCCCCCACCATGCCGAGGATCGCCGCCTCCTGGTAATTGGTTTCAAAACGCAGGGCCGTCCAGGCGATGATCCCGGAGAGGGACGAGGGGAGGACCGCGCCGAAAAACACCTGGACCCGGTTTGCCCCGGCGGCCCGGACCGCCTCAATGGCCTCATCAGGTACCTCCTCAAAAAGCTGGGCAAAGACCATACCGAAAAAGGCGGTGGCGTGGAAACTCAGGCCTACAATACCTGAGGCCATGCCGAAACCCATGGAGGCCAGTACCAGGAGTACCCATACCGGCGTCGGTACCGCCCGGATAAAGGCGAGGAAACTTTTGATGATAGGCGAAAGCGGTTTCCAGGGGCTGATGTTGTCCGCCGCCAGAGCGCCCAGGGCGAGGCCCAGAACCAGGCTGTAGATCAGGGCTAGGGCGGCCACGGTGACGGTTTCGGTAAAGGTCAGCAGGGTGAGGGAAAACCGCTCGGTTGAAAAATGGGCCATGTCGAGGAATACCTTGCCCAGCCGGGGGAAGCGCTGGATGAGTTTATGCCAATCCGCGTCGAGTAAGCCCAGGGATACCACCGTAAGGACTGCCAAAAAAATTAAAAACAGGTGTATCGGCAGATCCCGTTTCAGGTTTCCCACGGGTATTTTGGGGGGCTTGAGTTTTTGTTCATACCGGATACGGATCATATTTTGTTCAAGCAAAAGATTAAAATTGGATTCTTCAAGATACATGATTACTTCTCCTTTTTTTAACGCATAATCAGTTTTCTAAGATAATCGGTCAGTAAATTTACCCCAATAATGATAACCGCCACGGCGAGAATCGCGGTTGAAGCCGCCGCATAGTTAAACTGTTTGATGTAACCCATGAGCAGAAGACCGATACCGCCGGCCCCTACCATGCCAAGGATCGTGGAAGCCCGGATATTCAACTCCACGCAGTAAAGGATCCAGGCGATAAAACCCGGCATGGCGGCGGGCAGAAGCGCCTGGGTGATTATTGCCGGCATACCGGCCCCGGCGGCCAACAGAGGTTCCAGGGTTTCTTCCGCCGCCTCATCCAGGATCTCGATAAAAAACCGGGTGAGGTAACCGGTAGTGGCAATGATCAGGGAAAGAACCCCCACCACCGTCCCGATACCGAAGGCAGCCACCAGAATAAAGGCCCATACCAGGGTGGGAATATTCCGCAATATCGAGGCAAAGGCCCGGATAAGGGAATTGATCACCCGTGACCGGGTTATGGCAGCGGTTCCCAGAAAGCTGAACAGCAGGCCCAGGATCGTCGAAAGCCCCGTAGCCCCCAGGGCCATGTAGATGGTCTGCATCATTGCCCGGGACAAGGCCTCCAGTCTTCCCATAGAGGGAGGAACAAAATCAGTAAAGATAAAGTTCCAGAATTCCCCCTGAGACAGCAGGGCCGTGATGAGATTAAACCGGGTAAAGCCCGTGGAGAGGCCGAAGAGCAGGATAAGAACAATCACAAAAACCACTGAAGTCCTGAAGCTTTCACGGGAGGTCAATCGTATCTTTTCCATGATCCGGTTATCCTTTACGGAATCCTCCCCATGCCGGTCCGTCATATATTTGCCTCCGAACGTTCGCCGCTGATCATGAGCTGGTCCATGGGCTTCCCGTAGATCTTTTCAATCATCGGTTCGGTGAGTTCCGCGGTGGGCCCATCGTACACAATCTCTCCCTCAAACATACCGATGATCCGATCCGCGTATTTGAGGGCCGCGTCAACCTGATGGAGATTGACGATACAGGCGATGGTATTACGGCGGCATATATCCCGAATCAGTTCCATCACTATCTGGGCGCTGGCAGGGTCCAAGGAGGCAATAGGCTCGTCGCAGAGCAGTACCGATGGTTGTTGCATCAGGGCCCGGACGATCCCCACCCGTTGGCGCTGGCCGCCGGAAAGCTCTCCTGCCCGGTGGTAGAGGAAGTCCCCAAGACCGGTCTGCTCAAGAATGGTTACGGCCCGCTGTTTATCCCCTTCGGTGTAACGGCCCAAAACACCGTCCAGGGTGTTCATATAACCCAGCCGGCCATGCATCACATTCTGCATTACCGAGAGGCGGGCCACCAGGTTGTGGTGCTGGAAGATCATACCTACCCGGCGGCGGAGCTTTCTCACCCTGGCGGCTGAAGCCCCGGTGATTTCTTCCCCTTCGATAAAAATCCGGCCCGCCGTGGGAACGACCAGACGGTTGATACAACGCAGCAGCGTGGACTTTCCCGCTCCCGAGGGGCCGATGACACCGATCATCTCCCCCTTCCCTACCGCGAGGTCCAAGTTCCGGACCGCTGGTTTTTCCGAACCCCGGTATATTTTTTTCAGGCTCCGTACTTCAATAATAGGCTCCAAATGGTACTCCTCATCTTCTTTAACAAAAATTTGGACCGGTTCCAAAAATCTGGAGGGATAAATTTTGGAACCAGCCCGGGTATTTTTAACTATTTATTTTTTCAGGACTCCTGTTCATTGGGGGATTACCTTTGCCATCAGATCCCGGACATAGTCGTAGTCCCGGTCAAAGGCTTCCACAAATTCCGGCCTGTCCGCTGGAGACATACCGAGCATATACTGGAAGTAGTTGGGATCTTTGTAGGCCAAAAGGAACTGCTTAACCTTGACCTTTAAGTCCGCCGGCAGATCCTTTCTAATGGCCATAGGGGATGAGGGAATTTTGGGAGATTCGTGGATTACCACAAAGTCGCTTTCTTTGGCCCGGCCCGCGGCAATTTCCGCCGCCAGAATGTCCGACGCGACAGGCGCGGCCTCAATGTCCCCGTTGATCACCCCCTGCAGCCCGTTCTGGTGCTTTCCGGAAAACATAACGGACGAAAAGAATCTGCCGTTGGTGTGGAAGTCCTCATTGGTCATGCCGGGGAAGGTGTTCATCAGCTCCAGGGTCGGCACATAGTTGCCCGAGGTGGAGGCGGGGTCCACAAAAGCGAAGGTCTTTCCTCGGAGGTCTTGCAGGGTTTTGATAGGACTTCCGGCCTTGACGATGATCTTTGACGTATACCCGGCACGGCTCTTATCCCCGAAAATCGCGGGGGTGACCATCGCTTCCGCTCCGGACCGTTCCGCGGCCTGCACATACGAAACCGGGCCGTAATAGACAATGTCCGCGTGTTTGGTCCGCATGGCCTCCACCACGGCATTATAATCCGCTGCGTTAATCTCCCGAATCTTGATACCAAGGGCGGTGCTCAGTTCCCCCTGTAAGGCACTCCGGTATTCCGTCAGTTCCTCGCTGGCCTCGTTGGGGAGGTAGCATATCACCAGTTCCTGCGGCCAGCCCGCAGGCCCGGAAGCGGCGGGGCTTTTCGTCTGCTGTCCCCCTGCGTAAAGACCGCCGCCTGTTCCCAAAAGGGCCGTAAAAAAAATCAGACCCCCCATTATTGCACAATTTACTTTCAAGCCTTTCATGAAATACTCCTTGCAGTTAAAGATAAGTCTGTTTAATCCCCGATTGTTAAAATTCTGTTACGGATATGTAAAATTGTAGTAAAAAATTGTTTTTACTGTTTATGGTTTAAACCGGCTCAACTTTTTTTGCGTATTATTTATCTGTTTTTTACAAACCCTTAACATGGGACTGGTATATATTCTCCGAGAACAATTTTTTTCACGGGGAGGTCGAAATGAAAATCGCCTATTTTACCGATACCTTTATGCCGGAGCTGAATGGGGTAACCAATACCCTTACCAAATTGCGGTCTTACCTTGATCGTAAGAGTATCCAATACGCTTTTTTTGCCCCCGATTACGGCCGAATATCAGAGATGGATCTTGTTCTTCAAGACAAGAAGGTTCACCGTTTTAGGGGTATTACAACATCCTTTTCCCCGGAGAGCTGTCTCGCCTTTCCCCAATACCGGGAGATCCTTGGCCTTTGCGATGAGTTCAAGCCCGATCTGGTACATGTGGTTACCGAACTGGGGATCGGCTACAAAGGGATGAAGTACGCCCGTTCCCGCAATTTACCCCTGGTGATGAGTTACCATACCGATTACAGTAAATACCTCAGGTTCTTTCACCTGGACTTTTTTAAGCCCCTGCTGGAAAAATACCTGGCCTGGTTTTATCGGTCAGCTCATCGAATTCTGGCTCCCTCCAAACATACCCTGGAACAGCTTTTCCAAAAAAAATACCGGAACCTGGGAATCTGGTCCCGGGGCATCGACACGAAAAGATTCAATCCTCTGTTCCGGAGCCGGGAATGGCGGGAGGGGCTTGGTATTGATGATAAATTTGTCTTCCTCTATGTGGGCCGTTTATCTCCCGAAAAAGGACTGGATACACTGGTGGCTGCCATCGAAGAAATTGAAAACCGTTTTCCCCAAAAAGCCTCCTTTGTTTTTACCGGCGGCGGGCCCTATACGGATTTCATCCGGCAAAAAAATTTTTCCAATGTTATCCTTACGGGGTTTAAGACCGGCCCCGAATTGTCGGAGATATACGCCTCCTGTGATTGTTTCGCCTTTCCTTCGGGGACGGAAACCTTCGGCAATGCCCCTTTGGAGGCCATGGCCAGCGGATTACCGGTGGCCGGTATTGCCTCAGGGGGGGTGATGGATTTTCTTTCCCATAGAAAAAACGCCCTGCTCTGCGCCGAGGGGGACCAAAAAGCCTTTACGGAAAATTTAATCGCCATCATGGAAAACAAAACCCTCCGCCGGGGGTTGGCACAAAACGGACGGAAACTGGCCCAGTCCCGGGCCTGGGATACGATCTTTGACGACCTCCTTTCGGTCTACCGGGGACTCATTACGGATAAACAGAGCCCCGCCAAATACAGCTACCATGATGCTTCGTAATCCGCCGGACCTTGTGGCCGTCTTTTTCGGCAGCCCGCCGGGACAGGTGGTTATCCAGATAACAAATTATTGTAACGCCACCTGCCCCCAGTGCGGGATGAGAAAGACCGCCGACATAAAACGTTACCAGCTTGATAAAGTACGGATCAGAAGAATCCTGGATCAATGTGCCCGGAACGGTATAGCGGCGGTATCCTTAACCGGAGGTGAACCCTTTATCAAACCCCTCGAGTTGTTGGATCTCCTGAATTATGCCACCCGCCGGGGCATCCGCTATCTGCGGAGTGGTACCAACGGGTATATGTTTGCCCCAGAAGGAAAGGCTGCCGGAATTGAGGAAATAGGACCCTTCGCCCAAGCCCTCTCCGCTACGGGTATACGGAATTTCTGGATAAGCCTGGATTCCGCGGATACCCGGACCCATGAAACCATGCGGGGACTGCCGGGGGTCGTTGAGGGGATCCGCAGGGCCCTGCCTCTTTTTCATGCCCAGGGACTGTACCCCGCGGCAAATCTGGGGATAAACCGGAATGTGGCGGGAGCCCCTATCCCGCCCCTGCGAGATCCGCCGGATGAGTCCCGTTTTTTTGAAGCCTTCACGGCGGGATTTACGGCCTTCTTCTCAAAGGTCATCGATCTGGGCTTTACCATGGCCAATGTCTGCTACCCCATGAGTTCCGTTCAGGGGGGGCTCGCGGATGAGCAGCCGGTCTACGGCGCTATCTCCGGTGATCCGGCGGTGGATTTTTCTCCCCAAGAACTTAGGCTCGTTTTTAAAGCCCTGTTGGAGGTGATTCCCCGCTTTCGCAGCCGGATTCGGATCTTCAGTCCCCTCTCGGTTCTCTACGCCCTGTCGCGGGAAGATGATAGTTTCCTTTTTCCCTGCCTTGGCGGATATGCCTATTTTTTTATAGACGGTAACGACGGCCGCCTTTACCCCTGCGGTTACCGCGGCAGCGAAGATCTGGGGGAGGATCTCGAAAAAGCAAAAACCCAAGGCAGGAAGTGTAAACCGTTTTGTATGAAATGTCATTGGGAGTGTTTCAGGGATCCCTCCCAGCTTTTCGGTCTGGCCCGGTATATGATCCGGCATCCGGTATTATGTTTTATAAAAAAGAGTATCGATCCCCGGATGTTAAAACTCTGGTTCACCGATATGGGTTATTATATACGGAATGATTTTTTTAATGGCAGAAAGCCTGGTTCGGAATAAGGAGATTTAATATGAAATTTTCATCAAAAAACGCTTGGTTTGCAATCTGCCAGATCCTTATTGTTCTTGCCGTGGTTTTTTCCCATATTCTCCCGATTAACGGCATGATAAAAAGTTATGTCATCCTTGCCGGTACAACCGGCGCCGCTTTCGCCATATCTCTTTCGATACGGTCTTCGAGAAGGGGAAGCGCCGTCAGGGAAAGCTGGGATAAGGCCGTGGCCTTCACCGTGTTTATGTTTATCTGTCATGGGGGGGCGCTTCTGTTTTCCCTGCCAAGAATTTTCAGTAACCTTGGGATTGGTCCTTTCCTTATG
Organism: Treponema sp. TIM-1; assembly: GCF_046533115.1. Lineage (NCBI taxonomy): Bacteria > Pseudomonadati > Spirochaetota > Spirochaetia > Treponematales > Treponemataceae > Treponema > Treponema sp. TIM-1. The sequence goes on along the minus strand of NZ_JAJQRC010000037.1, from coordinate 832 downwards.
ATGATCATCCCCTCTTTGGCATGCTGGATAGCATTGCCTTTATTGCTCGTAAAATATAAAAAGCACCTCTTTCCGATAAACGAAAAAATAGAAAAGCTTATCCTTAACAAACCGCCCTTTTTCCCACCAAAATCAGTCGTAGCAATTTACCAGAAGATCAACCTAATTGAAGACCATATTCGTTCAATACAGGAAAGATCCAAAGCAGCCAATAATTATATACGGCTGCTGAATGAACACAAAGGGGTCCCCGGCGCCGAAGGCCTGATTGAAAAACAAAAAGAATACGACAAATATTTTGGCGCCAATTATGCCGAATATTGTTCGTTGAATTTACATATACGGTTTCAATTTTATGTAATGCTGATAAAAGAGATAATACTACCGGGAAAGATACTACATAACCTTGATATAGAACGGTTTATTGAGGCGGTAAAAACCGATCTGCGATCCCGGATGAAGGATCTTACGGATAATAAAAATCCTGATGCAGCGGGTACCATGGAATTTATCGAACTCAATGAGTCAATGAAGGCCATTGAAAAGAAAATTTCGCACATAACCTCGGATTTAATTTCTGCCCAATCAAGTGAAATAATCGCCGGTACTTCGCCGATTGATGAAAAAAATCTGTTGGATATATACAAACAGGAATACGACTTTGAAGCGGCCCTTGAACATTTAAGAAAGTCGGATGATGAACACGACAGATTTATGGCCGAAAAAGAACTATCGGACATCTAAGGACCCGTGCGAGAATAAAATGCCATGCATTTTATTCTAATTGCTTATGCAATAAGGAAATAACATGACCAATCGGTCATGTTATTTC
>NZ_JAJQRC010000036.1:0-30913 GCF_046533115.1 Treponema sp. TIM-1 | reverse complement strand
CAGAAACAACATGACCGAATGGTCATGTTGTTTCTTTATTGCGTAAGCAATTAGAATAAAATGCCCTGCATTTTATTCTTGCGCGGGTCCTTATGGTTGTTTCAACATTTTTAGTCCGCTAATTGGTCCGGTTATACAGGGTGATCTCCTCGTTGATCTGGCTGACAATCCGGTCCACCACCTGCTGGGGGGTAACCGAAGGGTTATTGGCCATGGTTTCCACCTCGTTTTCGATAATAACCCGGGCCTTGGTAAACACCCCCATGACGCTCCCCGCATAGGCGGGCTTGGAATTCCTCAGGGCCTCAATGGCGATGATCAGTTCGGGGTTCACGTTCTTGAGGTAATTCTGATACGCCGGCAGATCCACCGAGGACCGCCTGATGGGAAGATACCCCGTATCCATGGACCACTGGGCCTGCTTTTCCGCGGAGGTTACATATTTGACAAATTCCCAGGCCGCGTCCGCCCGTTTGGAATCGCCGTTGTCCATAAGCCAGAGGGAACCGCCGCCCACGGAAACGCCGCCGGTATCATTGGGGTTAACCTTGGGGACCGGGGCAAAGCCCACGGAGAATTTACCTCCCGCCGCGGCGGTGGCGTCTGAATAGACGGAACAGGAATCAACGATGTAGCCCATGGTGCTGCCGTTGGCAAACTGGATTTTCGATTCGGTCGTGCCCTTGCCAAAGAGTATGTTGGAAGGCTCGTTGTAAATTGCCCGCAGCTTGGTAAAGATATTGAGCAGGGCATCGGTACCGACGATTTTGGTGGCCCGTCCCTTGCGGCCGTTACCGTTATCCAGAAGATCCTTGCCCTGAATGGAGACCAGTTGTTCAAAAACCCAGCTGTAATTGGTAAAGGAGCCGCTTAGCCCCGTGACTTCCTTCAGCCTTTTGCCGGTTTCACGGCAGGCGTCCATGGTGGCAAAGGCGGTTTTCGGGTCCAGCCCCGTTTTTGCCAGGGCTTCCTTGTTGTAGAGGATCACCGGCGACGAGCAGTTAAAGGGCATGGAGTGAAGTACGCCGTCCAGGGTGTAGTAGGCCAGGATATTCGGCTCATAGTCGGAGATATTGTACTTATCCCTATTGATAAAATCCTGCATCTTTAAGGGATACCCCGAATCAACGGCCCAGCGGCTGCCGATATCGTAGAGCTGCATCACATCCGGCCCGGAACCTTGGGGGGTTGCCCGGATCTTGGCGATCATATCATCATAACTGCCCTGAAACTGTCCTTCCACGACGATTTTATCCTGGGACGCATTAAAATCGTTGATTAATTTGTTCAAAGCTTCCCCGACTTTTCCGCCCATGGAATGCCACAACACCACCGTAGTCTTGGAACCCGCCCCCTGCTGGCCGGCCCCACTGGCAAAGACCATGGCGCCGGTTAAAAATAACACCAGCAAAGCAACCATCACTTTTCTCATAATTTCCTCCTCAATATTTTCAGGTTTTATACAAAACCTTTTTATCCGCAATTATCCTTTCACCGCTCCGGCGGTCATACCCTTTACCATATATTTCTGTCCGATAACAAATACCAGTACCGAGGGGATCAGAATTAGTACCGCCCCCGCCAGGACAACCCCATAGTCCACAATCTCCGCCTCCTTCAAAATACTCATACCGATTTGGACAGTCCGCATCCGGTTGGAATTGGTCACCAGCAGGGGCCAGAGAAACTGGTTATAAGTCTGGATGAATATGTATACACTCAGCGAGGCGATTACCGGCTTGGAAATGGGGATCACGATATTGAACAGAAACCTGAGGTCCCGGCATCCGTCGATGATCGCCGCCTCGTGAAGTTCCCGGGGGATGGTGAGGAAAAACTGGCGCATCAGGAAGATCCCCATGGCGGAGCTTAAATAGGGGGCCACCAGGCCCGTATAGGTGTCGTACAAACGGAATTGGGAAATGGTGAGGTAATTGGCAATGATGATGGCGTCCGCAGGGATCATCATGGTGGACAAAATAATCATGAAAATCAGTTTGTTCCCCCGGAACCGGTAAAAAGCAAAGGCATACGCGGCAAAACCGCAGGTGATGATCTGCCCGGCAATGATGATGGCGCATACGATGAGGCTGTTCGCCATGAACCTGATAATCGGGACCTGGCCGACCGCCCGTTCATAGGTATAGGTTACCGGTTCCTGGGGCAGCAGATGGGGAGGGATCTCCGCCCGTTCCGCAGGTGACATAAAACTGAAGGAAAATCCAAAGAGGATGGGCGAAACAATGATAAGGCCGATGATCAGTTTCAGGGTAAACGAAAGGGCGTTTTGGCGCGTTCTCTTTTCGCTCATTGATAGAACACCATCCTGTCTTCGGTTTTAAACTGGATAAGGGTGATCCCCAGAATGATGAAAAAGAGGACCATGGACTGGGCAAAGGCCGTTTCAAACCGGGACTCCCGGATCGCCGCCTGATAAATCGAATAGACCAGTACGTTGGTAGAATAGCTGGGCCCTCCCTGGGTAAGGAGCCGTATCTGGGCAAAGGCCTGGAAGGATACGATAATGTTCAGGAAAACGACAAAAAAGATCTGGGGAGACGCCAGGGGGGTGATGATGCTGAAAAGCCGCCTAAAGTACCCCGCCCCGTCGAGCCAGGCGCTTTCGATAAGCTCATCGGGAACATTGCGGAATCCCGTAAGCAGGAAGATAAACCCCGCGCCGATGTTCAGCCAGACCGTCACAAAGGCCACCCCTAAAAGAGCGAATTTGGCGTCCAGAAACCACCGTATTTCCGTACCCAGGAGGAAATTCACCACCCCGCTTCTGCCGGAGGTGAGCAGGATAAACCAGATCGCCGCCGCCGGCGCGGAAGCCACCGCCATGGGGAGGGAGTACATCACCTCATAGACCTGGCCCCCCTTCACTTTGGCATTGGCCAGGGCGGCGAGAATATACGAGACTACCAGGGTCGGGATACAGACCAGGGGAGCGAAAAGAAGGGTAACCTTCAGGCTGTTGTAAAAGGCGGGGCTGGTAAACAGTTTGAGGTAATTTTCCAGGCCCACGAATTCCACCGGCTTTCCCCGGCTGTTGGTCAGGGTGAAGGAATACAACACGGTTTTTGCAAAGGGGAAAAACACAAATATGCCGAAAACAAGCAGGCAGGGCATAAGGAAAAGATACGGCGCCGCCTTGAAATTCTTTTTACGCAGCATTGCGGTACTCAACCTCCCTTGGATACTATCGAACAAAAGGGTTGCTGCTGGCTCCCCGCCAAGAGGGCCCCCAGTTTGTCGGGATAATTGGAAATAATGCTGTCCACCCCCTGTTCAATGCAGAACGCCATTTCTTCCTCCGTGTTGGCGGTCCAGACATGCACCGCGAGCCCCATTTCATGGGCCTGCCTGGTCAGATCCGGGCTGTATGCCAGACAACTGACCCGGGGATGAATGGCGTCTATCCCATGACTGCGGGTATAGGCGGCGGCATCCAGCAGGGGATAGCCGTACAAAAGACCGGTCCGGATAGTCCGGTCAATTTCCTTGCATTTTTTCATGGAAATATGATTAAAGGAAGAAAGAAAAACCGCCTTTTCCGCGCCCAGGGCCTTTATACGGCCGATGACTTTTTCTTCAATCCCTGGATAAAACACCTCATAGTTTTTGACTTCCAGATTCAGGACGATATGATGTTCCAGCACGATTTCCAGCAGCTCGTCCAGGTGGAGGATCCGCTCCCCGGCAAATTCCGTTCCCTTCCAGGAACCGATGTCCAACTCCCGCAGGGCCGAAAACCGATGGTCCCCCACTGTCCCGGAACCGGTGCTGGTCCGTCCTAGTACCGCGTCATGGATGATCACCGGTTCCCCATCGGCGGAAAGGTGTACATCCGACTCAAAACCGTCGCATCGCCCCTCATCAATGGCCGCGAGGAAGGCCCGCCGGGTGTTTTCCGGATATTTTCCGCTAAAGCCTCTATGGGCAAGATTCAAAATTTTCCCCATAATTATCATTTTACTGCCATTTTCCGGTCCTGTAAAGTTTTTTATGAATCTGTTCCGGCAGGTTAGGCTTGGCTAAGCAAGCCCGGCGGGGAATTACGCCCCGCTCACTAACCTGTAGAGTCCGCGTCCACAGCCCGTAGCCGGTCTGTTACCGCGGGGAATTCCAGAGCCGTGAGCGGGGCGTAATTCCCCGCCGGGCTTCGCCGGCATGGCTAAACTGCCGGGTGCCGGGGTGGGTAAGAGGCCTTCAGCCGAATTGGGCGGGAGGGGGTTTTACGCCCAACCTGTAGAGTCCGCGGTAACAGCCCGTAAACGGTCTGTTACCGCGGGGGATTCCAGAGCCGTGAGCGGGGCGTAATTCCCCGCCGGGCTTCGCCGGCAAGGGCTAACCTGCGGGTGTTGGGATAGGGAAGAGGGCTTCAGCCGAATTGGGTGGAAGGCTGTATGGGCCGGTTGCGGTGATGATACATTTATAAGGCCGCCAAAACCAGGGTTTTGAGCGGCCTCTTGATGGGTTCTAAGCCGGTTTGGTAACCGGGCGGGCTGCCGGGATTATCCGGCTGCACCGCCTGGAGCCGATACCGGCGAATTAAGTAGTAACGTCCTGGGTGCTGTCAATTTCAACGGTGTCTGTACCAGCCGTGAGCGTGTCAGCCGAGGTGGCGGTTTTTATGCCCCCAAATTTACCGGGGGCGTCGGTATTAGCAACGGTATAAAGGCTTGTATTTGTTCCTTTCGTAACCGCCTTGTCGCCAATTTTAGCCCCGTTGCTATATGCAGTAGTTAGAGAGGGGTTTGCACCAGCCTTTATAATACCGTTAGTGACGGCAAGCTGGACTGAACCGACATTCGCTGGTGTCGCACTACCGGTTAAGATGAGTTTACCTACCGCCGCAGCATCGGTGCCGGCAAGATCAATAGTGGTGTCGGCTGCGATGACAAGGTTGTTACTCGCCAACGCCCCCTGGGTGATCTTCGCACCTGCAGCGCTGGCTTTCAGGCCGGTGGCAGGAGCCGTGGCAGCTATGGTCGCACCGGTAGCCGCGCTCAGGATGGTCACTTTGCCGCCATCCGCACCCACTGCTTCCCATGCACCGTTGATGGTGGTTACACCTGCGGTTATGCTGCCGGTACCAAGGATTTTCCCGACACTGGCAGTACCCGTTGCCAATACCAGGTTTCCGGTAGCCGCAATGGTAACCTGCCCATCATAGGTAAGGGTCTTTCCCGCGCCAATGACGAGGGTCTTCAATGCGGGGATGATGAGGCCCTGATCCTCAGGAACGGTGAAATCATCGATGGTAACGGAATTGACATCCCCCAGCGCGGTTACGATAACCTGTTCCGGGAAGTTGATGCCGTTGATGGAACCACCCGGAGCCACCCTAAGCTGGGAAGGATCGGTGAGCGCAGGGGTGGGAGCATAGGGGGTGAAACCCGTGGCGGTCAAGGAGCCTTGTATCGTCGAAGTCCTGAGGCTGTTAATTTGGGTGACCGTTACGCTGCCCTTGGGCGCGATCGCAAGGCCGATGCCGTTTTCAGAATCAGCAGTTCCAAGTGTACTGCCGGTGAAGGCCCCGCCGCTGCTCACGATGAGGTCCTCCAGGGCGGGGAAGGACGCGGTGGGGACAAGAAAGGAACTGTTCACCGTCAGCGTCTTAACCTTGCTATAGGTCGCCTTGGTGGCGGCCAGGGTACCTGACACGGTGAGGTCCGTAATTCTCGCTAAAAAGGCCTCGTTTAAGGTAAGATTACCCCTCACGTCAAGTTTGGTAACGGTAAGGAGGGGGTCATCCGTGGTAAAGGTTAGGCCCGGGGGAACGATGAGTTCGGTCTCCGTCTCTATGGTCTCCAGGCTCGATGCCAGCTTGGCCGTTATGGTTAAGCGGCGAACCGCGGTGGTCTGGGGCTGGATCTTCGTCAGAACGCTGGGTTTAATCGGCTCGATAAGATTGGCGATGGTAACCTGGCCATGGGGAACCCAGGTAAGGGCTTCTTTCACATCCGCAAACGTGGCAGTAGGCCCGCTTATGGCCAGGGTACCGCCGGCGAATACGAGCCGGGGCGTACCGAAGATCTCATCGTCATAGGGAGAGCCGTGGACCGCCGCCGGTCCGTTCACCGTCAGGGTGCCGTTGATAACCTGAATCTGGCCGGTGGGCGTAACCGCAACCTCTGCGGCGCCAAACGATGCCGCCAGATTGCCCCCGCCTTCCACGATCAGCTTCCCCTCGACCGTAAGGGTAGGGCCGGGGGTTACTTCCGTGAAAAGGACCACGGTCTTGTCCGCCGGTATCACATTAAGATCACTGAGGGCACTACCGGTTTTATAGCCGATTTTTAGGGTGGAGCCGCTACCGACAACGCCGATGACCTTGTAATCGTCATTCTCAAAGGCATCGAGGAGTTCCTGTTCAGTATCTACCTCAAAGTCCACTAACCAGCCCCCGATCGATATCGAGGTTGTCCCCGCGCTGTCCGTAGCCTGGCTGCAGCCGGTAAACAGGAGCGCTGCGGATAGTACCGCAATAAATCCGAAAATAAGACTCTTTTTCATAGAGTCCTCCTTAAAAAATATACGCCCGAGATAAAATCCCGGGCGTCTCCGGCGTCATACGACGCCGGAGCTTAAAAAGAGGACTTACGCATTGTAATATTTGCCGGGCTCGGCTATAATTAACAATGCTTAAGTGCAAGCCCCGGTGGCAGTAACAACTTTGCGAGTGGTATAACTGCCCCGGGGTCCCTCTTTCTAGAGCCCCGATATAGAGTGCGGCTTGGCAAGGCGCCGGGCCGCTATGTTTTTTGTTAAAAAACTACACTAATAATTATATCACACTTTGGTCCAAAAATCTTGTTTTTTTGAAAAAAATTTAAAAAAAATGCAAAAAAAATTGCCTTTTCTGATTTTGCTAAAAATTTCGATTTACGGTTTTATACGTTTTAGTAACATATAATACTATATACTGATATTTATTGCTATATTTTACTGTTTTTTACATAGCTTAATTTTACCCCAAAAATAGTGCCTGGCACGGAATAACCGATCTGTCTGAATTTCTGTGTTCACTTACCCGGTTCCAAACGAACCCGACAACACCCTCACCCCAAGCCCCGAATCACGGCGTTAAGCGGTCCACTTGACGCTGGAGGATCCGGTCCCCTGCTCCAGGTGCGCCCCAGGGTAATTTTTGGCTTTTATCCGGGATACACTCTGAGGAAATATCCGGTACGGGGAAAAAAGTAGTCTGGGGCCGGATCGGCGGCAACTCCGCCCCGGTTCATTATAGCGACCTACATACCGGTTCAAACGGCTAAGCCGGTAACCGTTTAGTTAAGTACAAAAAAGGCGTAGTTCCCGATGAATTTGTCGTCTATCTGAAACGGGGCGGAGTTGCCGCCGATCCGGCCCCTGGCTTATTTCTCCCGTACCGGTAGAAAGCCTGGATGTATCCCGGGTAAAAGTAAACGCAAGAGCCCTGAGAGGCCGGATCTTACCTACCGTTTCCGTACTATGGTATAATCACCCCATGAAACTGCACAGAGTCGGGGCGGCGCTCTTGGGGGGGCTCGCGGCCTTGGTCCTTTTGGCTTGCCCGACCATGGGGGGCGGCCGCGGGGGGGCCGGGAATTCGGGGGGCGCCGGGGAGCTGCCGGGGAGCGCGTTGGTTTTAGAGGTCCCGCAAGCCGGTGGGGGAGCGGGCGGAGGACCGGCGGGCGGAGAAAGTCCCGTGGCCGCTTCCCTCGTGGAGGCCCTCTATCAGGCATGCGGGGAGTTGTCCGGGAATATCCCTGACCGCGCGTCCATCGCCGTGATCAGTATCGCCTCCGGCGATCCGGCGGAGGGGGAATTTGCCGTGGAGGAACTGACCCTCTTGCTGGTGAACGTAAAAAAATACAGCATCGTTGACCGGCGGCACCTTGAGCTTATCCGGGCGGAGCAGCGCTTCCAGCTTTCCGGGGAGGTGGACGATGATACCGCTGTTTCCATCGGCCGCCTTATGGGCGCGGCCATGGTGATTACCGGGAGCATAAGCCCTTACCACGAGGTGAAGTACCTGCGCCTGAAAGCCCTGGATGTGGAAACCGGCGAGATCCGGGCCATGGCTTCCCGGCGTTTTAATGGGTAATGTGGCGGTGCAGCGGCGTGAACCTGGGGGGCAGCGGAAGACTTGCCGCTTGCGCGTCAAGTCTTTTAGGGATTTTGTGATAAACCGCTTTGCGGTTTATCACAAAACTCCACACCTCATGCGGCAAGGCTGGAGCGTAGGGGGGGCGGAGGATGAATGCACCTTTGCCGCGCAGGTTTGGAAACAGCCCCCCCGCTGATAATTGCTTTCAACGTTAAGGAGGAAACCATGTGCAAAAAAAAACAGTGGACGTGCCTGCGGGCGCTGCTTGCGGGGGCGCTCTTGGTGGGTGTTGTCTGCTGCGCGGCCAGTGCGGGGGCGGCGCGAAGCAGCGGTTCGGCTACCCGGGGGCGCTACCTTGCGGGGCGGGGGATCATCGTGCCGCCCGAGGAGGTGTATACCGACTCGTACATCGCTTCGATTGACTACCGGTATCCTCAGCCGGAAACGGATGTGGGGGTCTACCTGTACAACAGTTCCGGCCAGATGAACCGCCGGGGTCAGGAGGGGATACTCCAGATCGGCATCCAGGGGAAACGCCTGCCCTTCGAGGGCCTCCCGCCCATGAACCTTGCCTTTGTGATCGATACTTCCGACTCCATGAATGAGGAGGACAAGATCGCCTGGGTTAAGGAATCGGTGGGCATCTTTATGAACAAGATCCGGGACGCGGATTCCCTGGCGCTGGTGAGTTTTAACGATACCGTCCGGGTGCTTTTTGAGTCTACCCGGATGGACAGCCCGGAAAAGCGGCGGCGTTTTCTTGACGCGGTGAACGCCCTTAAGCCTGCGGGCGGGACGGACCTGGAGGCGGGCCTTAAGGCGGGGTATGAACAGGTTCTGGCCAACTACCGGGAAGGATCGGTGAACCGGGTGCTTTTCTTTTCCGACGGTACGGAATTTTCAAGCCGCCTTGCCGGGGCAGGGGCCCAGTCCGGGGACATCCGGGTTTCCCTGCTCTGGAACAACCGGAACGACCTGGACATCCACGTGGTAAGCCCCCGGCAGGAGGAGATCTTCTACGGTCATCCGCAAGACGCCACCGGCGGTTTTCTTGATGTGGACATGAATGTGCACGGCGAAACTACCAAACCGGTGGAAAATATTTTCTGGGCCCAGGGCAGGGCCCCCCAGGGGCGGTACCGGGTTTTTGTCCAAAACTTCGACTACCACGAGAAGCAGCGGGGGCCTACCGCCTTTCAGGTGGAGATAAAAAACGGCAGCGAGTATAGCCATTTTGAGGGAATGGTTTCCGGCGCGGGAAAGGACAGTAACACCGATGTTTTTACCTTTGAATACAAGGGCGCCTCGGCGCTTAAACAGGAAAAGGCCCTGATCTATCAACTGGCGGAAAGCTACCGGCAGATGGGGGTATCTATTTCTACCCTGGGGGTGGGGGTGGGCTTTGACCTGGAACTGATGCGGACCCTCGCGGAGGAAGGGGGCGGCAGCTCCCGTTTTATCAGTGACCGGGAGGAGATGCGGAAGACCTTCGACACCGAATTTGAGCGGATGGCGGTGGTTCTTGCCAGGGAAGTCTCGATGGAACTGGAATTTATGCCGGGGGTCGAGATCCTCGAGACCTGGGGCTATCAGCACCGGGTGGAGGGAAACCGGATCTTCTACCGGCTCCCCGCCCTGCATCTGGGGGATTATGAAACCCTCCTGGTCCGTTACCGGCTGCCGGCCCAGGGTCCGGGGGATGAAAGGCGGCTTGCCCGGTTCCGTCTTAACGCCCAGGACATTCGCGGGAGGAGTCTGCCGCCGCTGGAGAAAGATGCGAACATTGTCCTTTCGGACACCCCGGTGGACGGCATATCCAGCGGGATGGTCCTCTATTCGGGGACTATGATGCGTTTTGCCGAGACCCTCAAAGAGATCGGCGGCCGCTACTATGCCGGTCAGGATGACCTCAACGCCCTCACCCAACTGGAGCGGGAGATCGGTGGGCGGGAACCGGATGCCGGAGCGCGCCGCCGCCTGGAGGAATTGCAGGGGGCCCTCCGGGGCCGTCTGGAAACGGCCCTGGGGCAGACAAAAGCCTTCCGGGGAGAAATGGAGAATGCGAAACTCAGGCTGGATGACCGGGAAGCCTTTACCCCTGAGATTGAAATTCTTGCCCGCTATGAGAAGATCCTGGCGAAGGAACTGGTTGAAAACGGCGGAACCCTGGCGGATGCGGGCGGCACCGCAAACGGCGCGGGCAAAGGAGCGGCGGCCCCCGCGGTGATTCCCCCGGAACTGGATGTCCTCCGGAACCGGGTGGCGGGGCTCTTTACGGAGATAAGCCTCTCCTTCCCCGAAGGCGAGCGCTCCGTGGCGGCCCTGGCGCCCTTCGCCATCCAGGATGGGGGAGAACCGCCCCTGCTCGCGTACCTGAACGAAAGCGCCCTGACAGCCCTGGCGGGAAACCCCCGGCTGACCCTGGTGGAACGGAGCCGCCTGGACGCGGTGCGGGCGGAACAGCGCCTCGCTGCTTCGGGGATGCTGGACGCCGACGCCGCCATAGGGGTCGGCAAACTGCTGGGAGCCCGGTACATGATAACCGGCCAGGTGATCCCCATGACCAGCCAGGTGATTGTTTTTGGCCGGGTGATCAACGTGGAAACCGGGGAGATCCTCAGCGCCGCCCAACTGTTCCTGGACCGGAGGACGGTGGGGGAACTTTTGTAGCCTGCGGTTGTTGCACTCCCTCCAAACAAATCCAGCAACGCCCTCACCCCAAGCCCAAAAATCACGGCGTCAAGCGAACCGCTTGACGCCGGAGACCCCGGCCCCCCCGCCCCCGGGCAATTCTCGGCTTTTACCCGGGATACCCCCTGGGAAACAGCCGGTACGGGGGAAAAAGCAGGCTGGGGCCGGACCGGCGGCAACCCCGCACCTGCATAGGGTGCGACACTCACTCCTATCTCCTCACTTTTCTTTATTGCAACATATCAACCGCCTCCAAACAACCCCAGCAACGCCCTCACCCCAAGCCCCCCAAAAATCACGGCGTCAAGCGAACCGCTTGACGCCGGAGACCCCGGCCCCCCCCATCCCCAGTGCCCCAGGGCAATCTTCGGCTTTTACCCGGGATACCCCCTGGGAAACAGCCGGTACGGGGGAAAAAGTAGGGTGGGGTGGCGGTGTAAACCCATAGGGGGGACCCTCTGGGGGGCCCCTATGGGTTTACAGCCGCCAGGACCCCCGACAAATTCTCCCGTACCGGTTAGATGCTTAGGTGTATCCCGGGTAAAAGTAAAAGCAGATGCCCTGGTTCACGTCTCATACACGAGCCGCGCTATCGGCATACGCCGGCCCATACCAAAGGCCCGGGGGGATACCTTGAGGACCGGCGGGGCCTGGCGGCGTTTGAATTCCGCCCGGGCCACGGTCTTGATGATCCGGGCGGTGAGTTCACCGTCCCAGCCCTGTTTGGCGATTTCCGCGCCGTTCAGGTTGTCGAAAAGGTAGAGCCGGAGGATCGCATCCAGTTCCTCGTAGGGGGGGAGGCTGTCCTGGTCCTTTTGGTTGGGGCGGAGTTCCGCCGAAGGGGGCTTGGCGATGATCGCTTCGGGGATGATCGCCGTCCCCCCCGCGGCCTGGGCCCGGGCATTGATCCGCCGGCAGAGGGCAAAAACCTCGGTCTTAAAGAGATCCCCGATGGGGGCCAGGGCGCCGGCCATGTCCCCGTAGAGGGTACAGTAGCCCATGGCAAGCTCGCTTTTATTCCCCGTGGTCAGGAGCATGGACCCGAATTTGTTGGAATAAGCCATGAGCAGGGTCCCCCGGATCCGGGCCTGAAGGTTTTCTTCCGCCAGATCAAAGGGCCGGTTTTCAAACACCTCCTCCAGGCCGGCCAAAAAGCTGGTAAAAACCGGCTCTATGGGCAGCAGGTGGAGGCATATCCCCAAATTGTCCGCTAGATCCGCCGCGTCATCCCGGGAGCCCTGGGAGGAAAACCGGGAAGGCATACTGAAACTCACCACCCGGTCCTTCCCCACGGCCTTTACCGCGAGGTAGGCCACCAGGGCCGAATCGATCCCCCCGGAAAGCCCCAGATGGGCCCGGGAAAACCCGCATTTTTTCATATAATCCCGGATACCCAAAACCAGGGCGTCTTCCAGGATGTCCAGTTCCATTTCAGTTAACCCTACGTTATAGGGGTCTTCCCCGGCATTAACCAAGGCTTTTTCCGCCGCTACAACCGCGGCAGCCGGATCCCCGGAATCCCAGGTGACCAGCTCCTCCGCAAAGGCCCGGGCGCTCGCCCGCAGGGAACAGCCCTCTCCAGGACCGGCGGGATCCGGGGCCACGATAAAGGAACGGCCGTCAAAGATGATGGAATCATTGGCCCCGACGGCGTTGATGTATATCAGGGGAATATTCCCCCGGCGGCTTATCCGTTCCGCCAGAGCCCGCCGCACCTTGAGCTTCCCCGCCACATAGGGGGACGCCGAGGGCACGCAGAGGAGGCTTATCCCCTGATCCAGGAGCTGCCGCACCGGGTCCTTCATATAGTTGGTTCCGGGGGTTTCGGTTTCCCGCCACACATCTTCGCAGATCGCCACCCCGATTCGCTCCCCCTTCAACTCAAAAACCGACCATTTCCGGGCGCTTTCAAAGTTCCGGGCCTCGTCAAACACATCGTAGGTGGGGAGCAGGGTTTTGACCTGCTCAAAAACCAGACGCCCCCGCAGGATGATGCCGTACATATTTACCAGGGCCTTCCCCACGGAATCGGGATTCCGGCCCACATACCCCACCCCCACCGCCAGGTCCGGGGGCAGTTCCCGCTGGAGGATCCGCAGGGTCCTGATGTTCATCTCCACAAAAAAATCCTGATCCAGCAGGTCCATGGGGGGATACCCCGAAATCGCCAGTTCGGGGAACAGCACCAAATCCGCCCGTTCCCCCTCCGCCCGCCGGGCAAATTCCAGAATCCTTTCCCGATTCCCGGAAAAATCCCCGATAGTCGCATTAATCTGAGCTATGGAAACACGCATATTACCAGCCTATCACAACCCCGGGCTAAACAGGAAGCCCGCTCAAGGCGTAACCGATCAATCCGGTAATTATTTAAAATAACCACGAACCACCCGAACACCACGAACTCTTGCTTCGATAGTCCGGAATTTATACCTGTATTCTCTTCTTGTTCGTGAGGTTTGTGTGGTTCGTGGTTAAAAATTCTTCTATGCTTTATCCCAGCTCATCATTGACGGAGACCGGGAAACAGTATATAAAAGGGAAAAAGAGAATTCGACCACAAAGGCGAAGAAGGCGAAGAAGGAAGGAAAAACAAGGAAAAATTATGTATTTCTTCCCTTTTTCTCCTTCTTCGCCTTTGTGGTGAATTTCTTAAATTCTGTGTATGTATATTTAGTGTTTACAAGGTACCAGGACCCTCGAAAAATCCTCCGTACCGGTGGGACGACTGGATGTATCCTCGGCAAAAAGTCAATGCTTTTGTCCTGGAGTAAAAGGGGAGCGTATGTTTTTAGTACGGACTATCATGATAGGCGATGTGGTAGGCGATCCGGGACTGGAAGTTCTGGAGGCAAAACTCCCCGGCCTTATTCGGGAATATGAGGCGGACTTTGTGGTGGTAAACGGGGAGAACGCCGCGGACGGTTTTGGCATGACCGAGCCCACCCTGACGCGCATCCTGGCCGCCGGGGCGGATGTGGTCAGTTCCGGGAATCATGTCTGGGAGAAGCGGGAATTCTGGCCCCTGTTGACCGGGGAAAAGCGCATACTGCGTCCGGCAAACTACCCCGCCGGGGCTCCGGGCCGTGGCTGGGTGGAGATAACCAAAGACCGGGAAAATACCCCCGGTTCCCCCATCCCCTGGCTGGTGATAAACCTTCAGGGCCGGGACTTCATGCCGGCCGTGGACTGTCCCTTTAGAACCTTTGACGCCATTACGGGCCTTCACGGGTATACAAGCCCCAAGGCCCATGACCCGCTTGCCCCTCCGAATTTACCGGAAATCCCTGATAAGTTGCAGCATATCCTGCTGGTCGATTTCCATGCCGAGGCCACCCGGGAGAAGGAATCCCTCGCCTTTTACCTTGACGGCAGGGCCAGCCTGGTCGTGGGAACCCATACCCACGTCCAGACCGCGGACGAACGGATCCTGCCCCAGGGCACCGCCTATATCACGGACCTGGGCATGACCGGCGCCGGAAACGGAATTATTGGGATGGACACCCAGATCTGCCTTAACCGGGCCAGAACCCAGGTCACCTACCGGATGGAATGTGCCAAGGGCCCCCCCGTAATCCAGGGCGTTGTCGCGGAGATAGATCGGGAAACCGGGAAAGCGGTTTCCATCAAACGGATTAACCGGTAAAGAGAAATTAACCACTAAAGAGATCAACCACAAAGGCGAAGAAGGAAAAAAGGGAGGAGGGAGGAGATAGGAGATAAAAGTGAAGAGTGAAGAGTGAAGAGTTATAACTCAGGGTCCGAACATCTTTTTTGGTTTGAAACGTTTTCTTGTTCGTGTGGTTCGTGGTAATCCTATTCTTCCTGGGTAACATACGTGGTTATGAATCGGTAGGCTTGGTTAAAAAGGGAAGCAATTTTTTTCCCTCCTTGTCTGTTTCCGCCAGCAGATCCGTCGCGGGTTCCGGGGCCTGGGGATCGCCGGTGTGGTAGCGGATTGCCAGCAGGGGCGGTTGATAGGCCAGTAGTTTTTTCCACCACCGTTTTTCAAGACGAAGCTCCGCCGAGAGGATCCGGTCATGGGGGATAAAGATCGTTTTCTCCTGGGGAGCCTCGCCGCCGGTGGTTATCCTGGACAGGGCCTGGATCCACCCTTCGTGGGGAAAGTGGTGAAACCGGAAACCACCCTCGGTGGCGATGAGGAGCCCCCAGAGGGGATAGGGATAATCGGGCCACCCCGAAAGGTATCGCCCCAAAACAAAGGCATGGACCTTTTCCCCATACCGTTTTTCATATTCCACCCAAAATTCCGTTCGGCTTTGCTCTTTTTTTTTCGCCATCCCTCTCTCCAAAACTGACGGTAACCGCATCCATAAAGGAACTTGCGCCATCCAAAAACGCAAGGCGGCTTTGAAACCGGCTTAAAAACCTCAATTTTTCAAAATTTTGGCCCTGCCGAACCATCGAATTTTGAAAACTCCCTTCTATATTAAATCACAAATATATACTAGTATCAATTCATGATCACCCTGGATGTTTCCAAGGATTGGACCATACTCCTCCCCTTTCCGGTTAAGGCTGCGCGGGTCATGGGGGAAGAATTGTCCCGGTGTATCCATGTGCTCCGAAAAGCCGGGGCCCCTGCCTTGGGCGCCCCCCCGGTGGCGGATGCTTTGGGTCCTTCCCCGGCGGATTCCGTTCCTGTCGTGATGCTCCACTGTGCGGAGAATGGGGGGGAGAAAAACGGCTTTGTGTGGCGGGCCGGCCAGGATCGGATTGAACTATTCGGTGATTCCCCCCGGGGGCTCTGTAACGGGGTGTACGATTTTCTTAAGGCCCTGGGTTTTGGCTGGCCGAAACCCGGCGTGGAAGAAACGCCCCGGGCGGATCCGGCCCAGCCGTGCTTGTTCCCCCTGGAGAAAACCCAGGGCCATGCCCCATCCCAGGCGATCCCGGCGCAGCGGCGGATGCTCCTTTCAGGGAACCGGAAAAACCAGGAAGCCCTGATCCCCTGGGCCGCCCGGAACCGGATCGATGCGCTGGTGGTTCCCCTGGAACCGGGGCGCCTGTTTTTCCCCAAAAAGATCGCTCCTCCCGGATCCCCGGGGGAACTGTTCCGTTCCCTGGCCGCTCAATACGCCCTGTTCCCGGAATTGGGGGGCTGGGTACTTTCCCGTCTGGTACCCCGGCGGTATTTTCTTTTTCACCGGGATTTTTTCCGTATGACCGGGGGAAAACGGGTTAAGGACTACAATTTTTGTCCTACCAGCCCTGAAACGATCCGGCTCATCCGGGAGGAGGCGGCAATTCTTTTCCGATCCCATCCGGAAGTCCGGGTGTTTCACCTGTGGCCTGACCGGGGCAATGAAAAAACCTGGTGCGCCTGCCCTACCTGCCGGGCCTTTACCCCGGAAGAGCAGAACCGTATCGCGGTAAACGCCGCCGCCGACGTCCTGCTGAAGATAAACCCCCAGGCATGGATCTCCTATTACGAAGATTCCGATGATCCGGGAAACATAGCGGTACGTCCCAACATGTTTCCCTGCCCTGGTTTCATCCCGCCGTTAGACTAGTACCTTGTAAACACTAAAGGGCCATGCATATACAGAATTTAATTGGGACAGACCTGTTATGAAGTACCCCCGCTTTTTTATCGTTCATTTAACAATATGTTTATTTTTTCTACTACTTTTTTTATTTCTTCTTCCCTTGCTTTTACGATATATTCTATATCCCTTTTTGTCCAATCAAAACTTTTTATTTGATCAGATAATACTACCCCATTGATTTTCTCATTCTTGATTTTTACTTCGAATGGATACTGCTTTTCCTGACTGGTTATTGGACAAAATAATCCTAAATTTACTTTCCCATTATATTCTTTCGGTGAAATAACTATTGCGGGTCTTTTCCCTTTTTGTTCATGTCCTGTCTGTGGATTAAAATTTAACCAGACTATATCTCCCCGGTCAGGTATATAACTGTTGTTTACCATAGCTCATTTCCTACCGGCCCATTTGTCTCTACTTCACTATGAATATTTTTTTCATTTATATTATTTAACATTTCCGACAATTTATTTTTTTCTTTCAGTTTTATAATTATTTCCTTCCCTCTGTCCTTAATATCCACAAAAGAACCATCCTGTAAAGATAATTCCCGAACAATGGTATTGGGTATTCTTATTCCCAAACTATTACCCCATTTTCTAACGATTGTCTCCATGATTTTCGTCCTCCATAATTATAAATATATACTATGTTTATACATCTGTCAACTCGTTTGTTCAAATCCAATTCCTATCGGAACAACGCCCGAAGGCGGCTGCTTGTCCCTATTTTCCCGGTATGGTATATTGTTTATGCTTTCTACTTTTAAAAAAGGAGCCGTCTGGTGAATATTTTTGTCCGCGTCAAAGCCGCCGGTAAACGGCGGGATATGCTGGAAAAACAGCCCTGGATTGTTCCCGGCGATACGGACGCGCCGGAAAAACTCATTGAATACCTGGTGCGGGAAAATGTCCGCGCCTACAACGCCAAACCAGTGGACGCCCCTTTCTTCCGTTACCTGTCCCAACAGGAACTGGAAGACGGGGAACATACGGGCAAGATCGGATTTGGCGACAGGAAAAACGAAAAGGCCCAGGACGAAGAAGAAGCGGTGCGGAACGCCTTGCAATGTTTTGCCGACGGCATCTACCGCATTCTGGTCAACGAAACCGAAGCCCTGCCGGGTACGCGTTTCAGCCTGCAGGAAGGCGATACCGTTACCTTTATCCGGCTGGTGATGCTGGCCGGACGGCGCTTTTGACAAGGAATAACAATGGACAAAGAGACCATCATCGAAAAACTTAAAAAACAGAAGGGCCGGCCCGGAGAAATCGCAAAGGCCCTGATCGAGTACCATGAAGGGGGCTGGTACGAACGTACCCAAATCCGGAACACGCTTTCCGTCATTTTGATGAAAGGACATCCCAAAAACTGCGGTGAAATGTTTGATAACGGCCCCCGGGAACTGTTTACAGCGCTCCACGGCAAGGCCGTGGCGGACCAGCTGGGCAAGGCGGCGGAACGGCTGCACCTCTACGTTCATTCCCCCTCGATGTACCGCCGTTCTTTCAGGACCAAAGAAGTACAGCCCTATATGCTGCTGTTCATCACCATTCTGGAAAGCGTCTTTGCTTCCTGGGAAGATTTCGACCTGGTCAAGGAGTTGACCAGGCCCCGGGACAATAAGGCGCCGCACAATCAGGAGAGACCTGAGCCTTGGGTCTGCGGCAATTTGCTTGCCCTGCGCATCGACGAAGGCGATACGGAAGTCATCGCCGCGGTCAAAGAAATAATCCTGGGGGACAACAACACCACGCTCCTCTCCGACGCCATCATCAATGGTATTGTGAAAAGCGCCAACCAGGAACTTTACACGCTGCTGGAGGGGCTGCTCCTGGCGGCAAAACTCCAGGAGGGGCTGCGCCAGTCCATTCTGGAAAACGCCGACAACGGCCGGGTCGAGGCGTTTATTCGCCTGATAAAAGTTGTGATTGATAACGATCTGCTGCGCTACTCTTCGGCGGTTCGCGCCCTCGACGTGTGGATGGGCCTGGGCGAAACCTTTGAGGACCGGCGGGTGGCGGAAAAACTCCTTGCCCTGGGCTATGCGTATCTTACCGGGGCGAAGACCCTGGAGGCCGGGGCGGAAAGCCCGGACCTAACGGAAATCTACGCCGCCCTTTGGGCCGCTTCCGTCCGGGAGATGAACGACGCCCTTGCCCTAATCAATAAACTGATGGAGGGCGAAAAATACCGGAAACTTGCGGCCCTGTACTTTTTGCAGCAAACCGAGAACAGGCCCCTGCAATCCTTGACGGCCTCCCGGCTTTTGGGAGAAACGGACCTGGACGTACTTTCCCTGGTGATATACAATTATCTTGCTCCGTCGTATCTGGGCTTGTCCGACAACGTCGAAGATTTCAGGAACTCCTGCCGGCAACACGAGATTCTGGCCAATGACGAATCGCGGAACCGGCAGTTCGAGGCGCTGTTAAAGCTGCTCCCCCTGGTTCCGGCCAAGGGCCATCTTTCACAGGGCAAGCCCTTCCCCTGGTACGATCTTTCGCTTAGCCCCGCGGATCTGCTTAAGCGAATCCTTATCATCGCCGGTTATGATTTTGATCCGGACAAAACCGCCCGGCTTATTGATGTCATGCCCGGTTCGGACCCGCTCCTCCACGCCCTGTTTGTCCGCCTTTTTCTGCAAAACCCAAAGGACGAAAAAGGCCGGGCCTATGTCTTTGCCGCGCTGAACGACAAAAGCATGGGCGTCCGATACCAGGCCCTGCAAAATGTGCTGGAATGGTCAAAAAAATCCGCCTTAACGGAGGAAGAAGCAAAAACCATAGCCGGCCTGCTGGCCCTGAAAACCGGCGAGATCCGCCAAAACGCCGTCAAGATACTCCTGGGTCTGGGCGAAAAACGGCCCCTGGAAGCGGCAAAAACCCTGCTGGCGGACAAAAACGAGAACCGGCGCCTTGGGGGCCTTGATATGCTGACCCAGCTTGTCAAGGAAAAAAAGCTGGACAAAGCCGACGCCGCGGAGCTTTGCGCCCTTATGCCGAACATCACCGGCAAGGAACAGGTTCTGGTTGACGCGCTGCGCGCACAAGACGCCGGGTACGGGAAACTAAACGGATTCGGCCTCTACGATCCCGCATACACACCGGATTTTCCTTTCCCCGAACCGGACAAAAAGCATACCCTGGAACGGCTCGTCGGTTTTTCGCAGGAACGGATAAAGAAAATCTTCGACGCCCTCTGCGATCTGATCCATGAAAACCGGGACTATACCTACACAATTCACACCTATGAAGGGGATCAGGAAACTCTTCTGGGCAGCCTTGAGGGGGTCCGCCTCCGCGCCGAGGTCGATGTGCCGGGAGACCGGTCTCTTACGATGCTTGAGAAATTTGTCCTGCCGGAAGTATGGCGCGGATGGATAAAAGACAACGCCGTCAGTTTTAACGAAATCCTTCTTTTCATGTTCATGGTGGAGGTGAGAGGCTACGGCGGCCGCTATGGACCGCAGTACCAAAAATGGGTGAATCAACTTATCGGGGAACTTTTCCATGCAAAGGAGATAGGCCAGTTCATCGTCTCCTGCGGCAAGCGGGAATACGGCAAACTGGCCCTGCAGCTCATCGCCATTTTGGATGTCGAGTATCCTGAAGACGAGCGCTTCTCCCTTATTTCAGGTGTCCTGGCGGATCTTATGGCGCGGGTCCCCAAAGAAAACTGGCAAAGGGTCGTCAGTGACCGCGGGTCTTATAGCTATATGCCAAAAGACCACTTCTTTGCCGATACGAGTGAGGTGCAATTTTTTCTTGATGAACTGAAAAAGCTGACGGCTCAGGACAAACACTTTGCGGCCTATACCGGGTTTTGTTTTTCCCTGGGCCGCCTGACGGATAAATTTTACTACCACCTGGAAGCGGTAGATGTGGCCCGGGCGGTAGACTCAGGTATCCTCAAAATCGACGCGCTGTATCGAACCATGTTTCTTGCCGGCGGCAGTCATAACATCGGACGGTACGGGGGGAAAATCAGCCGGGAGGAGGACAAAAAGGCCGTTGAAAAACACCCCGTCCTGAAAAAGACCGCCGACGAAGCGGCGGCCCGGGTGATCGAAATAGAACTCCGGCGGGGGGACAGCGCCACCGAAGTAAGCGGCCTGGCCCTTACCATCAGCCGGCACGAAGGGGCGGAAACCTTCGCCAAAATCCTCGTGGCCCTGGGGACGGAAACCCTGGTCCGGGGTTACATCTACAGCGGCTACAACAGCGAGATAACCAAAAAGACCGTGCTTTCCCATCTGCTCAAGGTTTCCCACCCCAAAGCGGAGGACAACGCCGAAACCCTGCGGGCCGCCCTGGCCGGGAAGATCTCCGACAAACGCCTGATCGAGGCGGCCATGTACGCCCCCGCGTGGATAGCCATTGTGAGCGATTACTTGGGCTGGCCGGGCTTAAAAAGCGCGGTCTGGTATTTTCACGCCCATGTCAACGAGAGCTTTTCCGCGGAAAAGGAAACCGAGGTGGCCCGGTACAGTCCCATCACCCCGGAAGAATTCAACGACGGCGCCTTCGACATCGCCTGGTTCAAAGACGCGTATAGCGTCCTGGGGGAAGAACGCTTTGCCCTGGTCTACGACTGCGCCAAGTATTTGACCTCCGGGGCGAATCACCGCCGGGCGCAGCTTTTTGCCGACGCGGTTCTGGGGAAACTCGACGCGCCCGCGCTGTGGAAAGATGTCCACGAAAAACGCAGCAAGGACAAGCTCTTGAGCTATTCCCTTATCCCCCTGGAAAAAGGCCGGGAAGAAGCGGCGGCCCTGGAACGCTACGAAAACATCCAGCTTTTTTTGAAGGAGAGCAAAACCTTCGGCGCCCAGCGCCGGGCCAGCGAGGGGGCGGCCTGCGCCATTGCCCTGGAAAACCTGGGCCGCAACGCCGGTTTTTCAAACGCGTTGCGTTTTACCTGGCGCATGGAAACCCTCAAGATCGAAAGCGTCAAAAAGAATTTTGAACGCAGAGCCGTCGGCGATTACCGGGTGTTTGTACAGATAAACGAAGACGGCAGCGCCGCCCTGGTATGCGAAAAAGACGGCAAGGCCCTGGCTTCCCTTCCCGCGGCGCTGAAAAAAGATCCCTATGTTCTGGAATGTAAGGAAACCGCCGGGGCCCTCAAGGCCCAGTACAAGCGGGCCCGGGAAAATCTGGAACGGGTCATGATAAACCGCGACCTGTTCCCCTTTGGCGAAATCAAAACCCTGATGGAACATCCGGTGGTGGCGCCCCTCCTGGCCAAGCTGGTGTTTGTCTCCATCGGCGACGAGGGCAAGCCGGTATCGTCCGGGATGTTCAGCGAACTGGCGGAACGCCTTGACGACGCAAGTCCGGTGCGCGTTGCCCATCCCTTTGACCTGTACACCCTGGGAACCTGGCAGACTTACCAGCGTTACGCCTTTGAACACCAACTGGTACAGCCCTTCAAACAGATTTTCCGGGAACTCTACCTGATTAACGAGGATGAGCGGGAAGCGAAAACCGTTTCCCGCCGTTACGCGGGGCATCAGGTACAGCCGAAAAAAACCGTGGCCCTCCTCAAGGGCCGCCTCTGGACCGTGGACTACGAAGAGGGCCTCCAGCGGGTGTACTATGGGGAAAACCTCTACGTGAAACTCTACGCCGCCGCGGACTGGTTCTCCCCCGCGGACATCGAAGCGCCCACCCTGGAGACCGTGGAATTCTTTGACCGCAGGACCCATAAGGCCGTCCCGTTGGAGGAAGTCCCGCCGGTGATCTTCTCCGAGATCATGCGGGACATAGACCTGGTGGTTTCGGTCGCCCACGTCGGCGGCGTTGACCCGGAGGCCAGCCATTCCACCGTGGAAATGCGGGCCGTCATAGTGCAGGAACTGCTGCGGCTCCTCCACATTGCCAACGTCAGCGTCGAAGGCCGCCACGCGAAAATCACCGGCAAGCTGGGCGAGTACACGGTCCACCTGGGAAGCGCCCAGGTCCACAAAATGGGCCGCGGCGCGATCAACATCCTTGCCGTGCCCAGCCAGCACCGGGGCCGGGTCTTCCTCCCCTTCGCCGACGACGACCCCCGCACCGCGGAGGTCATGTCCAAGATCATCCTGCTGGCCGAAGACGGGACGATCAAGGACCCGGCGATTCTGGCCCAGATTGGGGGATAGATCTGAGGAACCTTTTATAACCACGAACGACACGAACAGACACGAACTTTTGTTTAAAATACTTTCCTGTTCGTGAGGTTTGTGTGGTTCGTGGTTAAATTTCTGCCTGTCAATCGTTCTCAAAGACCGCGATCCCGTGCCTTTTCAGGGCCTCGAAAAATTTCTTCCTGTTCTTCTCCGGCGCCACGATGAGCCCCCCTTCGGCGCGGTGAACCAGGGACCTGAGTTCCCTGTCCTGCAGCAGTTCTTCCGCGAGATCCCGGTCTGCGGGGAGCCGATAGACCAGCATATCGTCAAGGCTTGCGTCGAACAGCCCGGCGCGGTTCATCACCTTGTCAAAAAGGGCGAGCCAATGGGGCGCGGGCTTAGGATCGATGAGGGCTTTGAATTTGATCACCCGCTCCTCTATCTGGGTTTTATCGGAACATCCTTCAATAAATGAATCGGGACTTATCCGCCAGCGATCCGTACCGGAATCGGCCTGGCTTCCAAGCCGGCGGCCTATTCTGTCCAGATAGATGCTCCGTTCCAGGGAATCGCCCTGTACGGTGACCAGGAGAAGTTCTTTGTCCGCTATGGCCTGGTATTCCGTCTTCGGGGGTTCCGGGCGCTTTTTCGTTAAGGCGAGGCACCATTTGCCGAATTCGGTAACCCGGAAGGTTTTAAGGGAATCGTAGGGGGAGAGGGGCCTCTTTTTTTCGTTCTGTATGCGCCTCAGCGGCGGAGAGATCTGGGTTATCTCCAGAAGACCCAGGACGGCAAAGAGATAACAGTAGGCTTTGAAAAGCGGCGCGATCAAAAGATAGTATTCCAATCCGCCGTTGGGATAAAACTCGTCATAACGGGGAACAGAATACGTTTGTTCATCGGTTATTATTTTATCGGCCCGGTATTTCAAATACCTGGCAATATTATCGTAATAAAACGAAAAATCCTGCACGGTCCGGTAAATCTGCCGCGAAACTTTATCGGCGTCAAAGGTTCTGCCGTCCCTGGCGCAGAACAAAAGGGTATCCAGGAAGATCCTGCGGGAACGGGGCAAATCGCCCTCGTATTTAAGGAAATAATCGGAAGTTTTGGAAACATGATCGAAGAGAACATTGTACTCAAGGGAGTGACGGTCCGGCGGGTTCACGTATCCTGAGTACAGAGACTTTTCCCCAAAAAATGCGTTCACCAGGGTCTTTAGCGCGTCCAGGCTGTCTTTGGGACGGGTGATTGACATATTATGCATGGACAGGAGAAAACGCGCCGTCAAATCGGCGCTGTCGGGGACCAGATCCGCTGCCTTGGCTTCGGAGGCGGGAACATCGAAAGGCTTTAACGCCGACGACGCCCGCAGTTTTTCCGCTTCTTTTTTCTTGAACCCCCGGATGCGCCGGTAAGGCGAATCCGGCGGCTTCATGTGCCTGAACAATTCCTCCATGGCGTCGTACAGCAGGGGAAGGGAGGCGACTATACCGGCGCTGTTTTCCCAGGCGGAGCCGGAAGAATCGGCGCTGTCTGCGGCGCAGTTTTCGAGGGACAACTCGGGGGGCGCCGCCAGCCAGTCGGTCAGGATTTTTCGCACAACATAGGGGAGCACCGCAAAAGCTTCTTCGTAGTAGTTAAGTACTTTGAGGAATTTCAGGCCCAGTTTTTCATGAAAGGCCCATTTCTTTCTCCATGAATAATCGGATACGGCATGAACCAAAGAGAGGCCGAATTCGCTTTCCAGGGATTTCACGGGAACATACCAATCAAAGGCAAGGCGGTATAACAGGTTTTGCGTAAGAACCGGGAGTTTGAAAAACCATTCCCGGAAAGCTGCTTCGTTTTCAAAGCTAAAGGCCGCAGCCAAACCCATAGCCATCTCTCTTTTGTTGAAGTTTTTTGCTTTAACAGCAGAAAAAAGAGAAAAGTATTTTTTTAATTCCTCTGTGGTGTACTGCATAAGGAATTGGACAAGATCTTTAATCCGCTGCTTCCGGTCAGGA
Source organism: Treponema sp. TIM-1 (assembly GCF_046533115.1). NCBI lineage: Bacteria > Pseudomonadati > Spirochaetota > Spirochaetia > Treponematales > Treponemataceae > Treponema > Treponema sp. TIM-1. The sequence continues at coordinate 6,436 of NZ_JAJQRC010000036.1, read as the reverse complement.
AGATCCGGCGGCGTCCGGGTTTTGATTTCCATCGCGCTTTCCATCGTACTTTTCATCGTACTTTTCATTGTCCGCCTCCCACCAGATAGGCCACGTCTTCCGGGGACAGGGATTTAAGGGAACCCGAGTCGTCGGAGAGAAGGGCGCCCGCCAAATCGGTTTTACGTTTCTGGAGTTCCATGATCCGTTCCTCGATGGTGTCCCTGGCGATGAGGCGGAAGCAGAAGACAGGATTCGACTGCCCGATGCGGTGGCTCCGGTCGATGGCCTGGGCTTCGGCGGCGCTATTCCACCAGGGATCGAGGATGAAGACATAGTCCGCCGCGGTAAGGTTGAGCCCGGTCCCGCCGGTTTTAAGGGTCATGACGAAGGCTTTAACGCCGCTGTCGGTCTGGAAGCGCCGTACCAGGGACTGCCGGTCAACGCTGGCCCCTGTCATGGTGAGGTTGGGTATGCCCATGCCGGCAAGATCCCGGCTTACCAGGTCAACCCCGGCAAGGAAGTTCGTAAAGACCAGGCACTTGTGGCCGTTTTCCGCGATTTCCGCAATCCTGTCCATCAGGTAGAGCCGCTTCGCCGATGGGCCGCCGAATTCGCCCTCGGCCTCGGGCACGCTGGCAAGGCGCCTGAGTTCCGTGAGGGCCTTGAAGATGATGATGGAGGATTTTGCCATTTCGCCTTTGGCGATGATCCCGTCGATGAGTTCCTTGTATTCCTGCCGCCTGCGGTGATAGATGGCCAGATGGGTTTCCTCAAGCTCGATAAAGGCCGTTTCCTCGGTCTTGTCCGGCAGCTCTTTGAGCACGTCCCGCTTGAGCCGCCTGAGCATAAAGGGGTAGATCCGCATCTTGAGATCTTTGAGGGCGTCCTCGTCGTTGTTGTCCTGGATGGGACGCTGGTAGCGCTGGACAAAGTTCCTTTCGGAGCCGAAAAAGCCGGGGTTGAGAAAACGGAAGAGGCTGTAGAGTTCGCCGAGGTTGTTTTCGACCGGCGTGCCGCTCAGGGCAAGACGCCGCCGGGCGTTGAGGGAGATGACCGCAGAGGCGGTCTGGGAGGAGAGGTTCTTGATGTTCTGGGATTCATCAAGGATGACATAGAAAAATTCGATGTCCCGAAAATCTTCCAGATCCCGCCTCAGGGTGGCGTAGGTACTGAGGACGATACGAAAATCGCTGCTGCCGATGATTTCCGCGGCGTCCCTTTCGAGCCCGTAATGTACCAGGTAGGGAAGCTCCGGCGCGAAACGATCCAGTTCAGCGGCCCAGTTGTACACCAGCGACTTGGGGCAGAGGATGAGGATGGGGCCCCTCTCCCCCCGCAGCTTTAACGCCCGCAGCAGGGCTATAACCTGGATGGTCTTGCCCAGGCCCATCTCGTCGGCAAGGCAGGCCCCCATGCGGTATTCCCCCAGGTAGTCGAGCCAGCGCACCCCGTACTCCTGGTAGGGCCGCAGTTCCCCGCCCTCCAGGGACCAGGGGCCGGCCCGTTCGGCGATGGTGTTGTAGTTGGTAAAGAAAGGCCGGGCTTCTTCCCAGACCTGCCCTTCAACCTGGATCAGATCGTCCTGCAAAAGCAGGGGAATGTCAAAGAATGAAAGCTCAAGCTCCTCCGCGCCCTTGATTGTGGACACCAGCCGTTCGAGACGATCCATGGTGCGCTTGTCGGGGAAGGAACGGCTCCCGTCGGCTAAGGTGACGAAGGAAGATTTCCGGTATTCGGCCATGAACCGGGCAAAGGAATAACTCTCCCCTTCGATTTCCACCTCGGCGTTTCCCGCGAAGTAATCAATGCCCGAGCCCATGCTGTTCCTGCGGCTCAGGGAAAGTTTGATCTTTGGCTTTGAGAATTTGAGTTTGTATCCCGACAGGACTTCTGTTTCGAGCAGCACGAAACGCTGCGAAAGCTCTATGATATGTTCACCGATAAAGGCTTTGGCAAAATCGGGCGCAATGATGAAGCGGCCGTTTTCTTCGTAAAACGCGGCGCTTTCGGCGCTCCGCCTCCCCCGGCCCTGTTTCCTGGTGAGAAGCTGCCGGAACTCGGCTTCCGGCTCCTCCGGGAAGATAACCTCCGCCAGGCTTACGGTTTTGCCGGTTTCGTCCATTTCGGCAACCGTTACGATCTCCTCGTTTTCCAGAAAGAGGGGCGGGTAACCCCGGAGATAGCTTATGGGCCTGATGTGGAGATAGCCGTATTTGTCGATTTCCATAAAGAGGAGAGCGGGCAGGGCCGCCGCGGGCCGCCTTGTTTTAACGGCCCATCCTTCGTAGCGGATCTCCTGGTTGGAAAAGCCGGAAACAACCAGCGATATGAACGCGGGGAGTTCCGTTTTCGCAAGCCGCGCATACACCCGTCCGGTTTCGGCCCAGCGCAGCCCAAGATCCCCCACGGGATAAATTTTTTCGCCCCAAATAACGATGCCCGGAGAGACAGCGTAAAAGAACGCCGCCTTCCCTCCGTCGCCCCTCTCTTTTTTAAGGGAAGGTTTTTGGCCTCTGGCGATGATCGTCCCTTCCTCATCACAGAGGACTATGGAAACCTCGGCCTCTTTTTCGGAAACATCCCTGATGAGAAACGCGCAGTGAAAGTCCCCCTCGGCGCGGCGGAGCTCCCTGCCCTCCGCGTTGAGCAGTATGCCGGCCTCCAGCGCCCGGTTGATGAGTTTTTCACCGGGATCGAAGAGGGTATATCCGTCTTCCGCCGCGTCAAAGTCGATGATCTCCGAAACAACAAACTCTTTTTTGAGGGCGAGGAATTCCCTGAGCAATTCCCGTTTGAGCCCGGTGTAGCGCCTGAAATCAGGAATCCGGCGCATGCCCTTTTGGCCCTGAAGCCGCATAAAGGTCCTGTTTCCCTCTCTGCCAAGAATGAAGCGGAAGTCTTCTGCCATGAAAAAATTATAAATGCGGATGTGGGAAGACCGCAAGGGGGGGACCGGGGCCGGGTGTTCCTCCCCTTCGCCGACGATGATCCCCGCAGCGCGGAAGTCATGTCCAAGATCATCCTGCTGGCCGAAGACGGGACGATCAAAGACCCGGCGATTCTGGCCCAGATTGGGGGATAGAGCTGAGGGAGCTTTTATAACCACGAACTTCACGAACGACACGAACTTTTGTTTGAAATACTTTCCTGTTCGTGAGGTTTGTGTGGTTCGTGGTTAATTACCGCGTGTGGCATTGCGGTTTTTCAAGAACCGGTCTATACTTTGTACCAGAGGATCATGGTATGTCCCAAACTAAAGGCGAATGTCCACTTGGGGGGTAGGGCGCAACAGCGTGCGCCCGCAGGGGGGGCCAGAATAGAGGTGAAGGCTGCGGAGATATGTCCGGAAAGTGGCCCCCCCTTCACCCCAACTCAGCCAGCAATTCCGCCAGCACTTCGCCTTTGTGGTTAAATTCCAGTAGTTCTTATCTGGCAATTTTTAGGTGTTACGGGGTACTAACCGGCTCATTCAGCTCAGAAATAACCGTATCCATCTTGCGCCGCAGGGCCGCCGCCAGATCCGGGTCGGCCAGGGCCTCGGCCATTTTTCGTAAATAATCCAGGGTTTCCGGCAGATCCGGAGTATTCTTGCCGGGAACCGCCTTTGGGGCTGCTTCCTCCCCGGATTCCGGAGCCGGTTCCCTCCCCTGGATCTCCTGAAGGATGCCGCTGTGCCCTTCCAGAACCGCGATAAGGTATTCCATGCTGAGCCGGGCATCGCTGCGTAAAAAGAAGCCCTTGGCCTTGGGGGGAAGCGCCTCGGTCATGCGCCGTAAATACAATATGAGTTCCAGGGCGGTTTTGGACGAAATGGATAGTTCCTTTTCTTCGGGAGGTTCCACCGGAGCCTCGGAAGTTTTGCCGTCCTCCGCATCGTCCCCGGGCTCAATAAAGAGGAATTCCGGTTCTTCATCAAACCCATTATCCGGCGCACTACCGGCCGGATCCAGATTGGCCGCGGCCTTGGTATAGTGGGGATCCGCTGCCAGGGCTTGGCGGAATTTTTGAGCCGCCTCCTCCGCTTTGTCCTCGCCGGCCAGGACCACCCCCAGGTTGTTCAGGATCACCGTATGATCGGGATGAGCCTCCAGGATTCGGACGAAGGTTTCATGGGCCTTGGGGGCAAGCCCCAGTTTAAACTGGGTGATCCCCAGCTTGTTATAGGCCGGTATATAGCCATCGTTCAGTTCCGCCACCTTGGCATAAGCCATGGATGCGGCTTTAAAATTCCCCAACCGTTCATAAACGGCGCCGATATTGTAATATAATTCGGCCTTAGTTGGATCCGTATCAATGGCATCCAGCAGGGTCCCCAGGGCATCCTGGATTTTATCCTGCCGGCCGTAGATCACCGCGAGGTTATTCCAGGCCGCTATATCCTGGGGGTCCGCCGCCAGGGCGGCAAAATCCTGCTCCGCCTCGGGTAGTTTGCCCATCCTGGCCAGGATGGTTCCCCGGAGGAACCGGGCATCCCGGTCATCCGGAGCCGCGGCAAGGTGATTTTTAAGCAGATCTTCGGCTTCCGCCACATTACCCGCCCGGACAGCGTTTTGGGCCTGGGCACATACATCGTCACAAGAACTCATTCCATCATCCTTAGGGGCCGTGCGGATACTTCCCGGGAGCATGGTCCGGGCAAAGCATCATCCGATCGATTATAAGCGGCCACTGAAAAGAAGTATAAGCTACCATTCCGTAATCCATCAAGACGGATAGTGGTCCGTTTTCCCACATTTATAGGGGACGGCCCCAGGATGGCGGCGTCGCCGAAATATTCGCCCGAGGCGCTGCCGTAATAGATCAGATAGCCGCCTATATCGGGATCGGGATTCGCCCGCCAGGAAAGGTCCACCGCCCCATCCCGGGCAATGGCGCTTACCAGGGTTGGCGGCAGGGGGGGCTCGTTGGGTTTATAGACTACCCGTATTTCGTCCAGATACGGGGTGGTTTCGCCGTCCCCGCTGGGATAAAACACCGCGGCGAGCTGGACAAACCGTCCCCGGAGACTTTCGGGAAGCTCCCCTTTCGGCGTAATGGGAAGCCATTCTGATTCGTCATTGGTCCAGCGGTAGGGGTTATTCCCGGCCCGGATAAAAAGCTGCAGGGCGGAACTGTCGGAAAAAAGGAAATTGCCCGTCCCGGTCTGCTCGTGGTAGATACGCCCGCCGGAACCAGAAGCCCCGGCGGCTGAAAATCTGCCCCCCAGGGCCTCAACCTTGAGGATATCGGCATTACGCTCCCCCAGATCCAGGGGACGGGTCTCGACGCGGCCCCCTTCCCGGGGGTAACGGGCCAGGGACGGCGTTTCGATATACCGGCTATAGGTCCTAAATTCATCCATTATTCCTGTATAATGCCCTCCCAGGACAAGCTGCCCCTCCCGGCCCATAATGGGGAGGTAGACTTCCCCCCCTTCCCTGCCCGTGGCAGTGGCGTATCCGGTCCCCTCCGGTTTCCCGTTGACTAGGTATTCCACGATTCCCGTGTCCGAATCAAAGCGGATAAGGTGGTGGCTCCAGGTTTGGGGGATCAGGGGTGCAATGGAACTAAGGGAAAGGGTCCGATGCTGGGTGTCGCCGGGATTGGAAAAAAAGTCCGTAAAGGTCCAGTGGAGCCGGTTTTTTATAAACATCCCTTCGATGCGCTGATAAACTGAAGCCCCCGAAAGGGTTTGCCGAACAGCAGTCCAGGAGAGGATCTGTTCGCCGTGATCCGCATTGAAAGGATAAAGCCAAAATTCTATGCTAAAATCTTTAACCGGCCTTCCGGGGGCCAGCAGGGCCTCTGGTTTCTGGGGAAAAATCAGCAGCCCCGGTTCCCCTTCCCCGGAAAAGTGGACCGCCCCGGTTCCTTCCTTGGCCCAGCGCCGATCCGCCGCCCGCAGGGACGGCGCAGCGCTCACCCGGTAATTTCCGGTCCGGTCGGCAAAGCGCTCAGGCCCTCCCTCGTCAAAGGAGATGATCATATCCGGGGAAGCGGCGGCCTCTGATCCGCCTTCATTCCGGAGCCTGCCCGGGGTAAGGGCCAATACCGGATTGGGCCGTATCAGGGGCACCTCGGCTACCCGGATTCGTTTTTCCACCGAATTCCAGCCCGTACCCGCCCCCAACACCAGGGTTTTCTCTCCCAGCCCATACATCCTGCCGGCGATCATAAACCCCGCCATCACCAGGCCCCAAAAAAACACCTTTTCCCCAAAACCGCCCCGGCATCCACGGAAGACCATAAGCCACACTCCCAAATTAAACCTATTACTACCTTATCGGCACGGACCAGGCCTCACTTTAAGGAACGACGCCCCCACCCAATTCGGCTGAAGCCCTCTTCCCTACCCCAACACCCGCAGGTTAGCCCTTGCCGGCGAAGCCCGGCGGGGAATTACGCCCCGCTCACTAACCTGTAGAGTCCGCGTCCACAGCCCGTGACCGGTCTGTTACCGCGGGGAATTCCAGAG